>JBAYAD010000110.1:0-8300 GCA_041669965.1 Selenomonadaceae bacterium | reverse complement strand
TAGTAAAGAAATGAACCGGTACCAACTTCAATATAACTCTGCCGCTTTGCTTTGCCATCTTTCATGCGGTGAATTTTCTCATAAGACTGCGAAATTATCTCCGTACTTGCACCATCCAATACCCGAATCGCAAGATTTTGATTGTCCCCCTCCATAATACCGGCCGATACACTCATAAGCATAATACGCAGACAATTACCCTCCGTGAAAGGCTTCATTACTTTGAAGGGGGCGGTAAAGCAAACATCCTCAATGTAACTGATATTTTCTTTTTTTCGCACACAAAGACGAAGCTTCGACATACAGCCATATGCATTTTCCATAATCACTTAGACATCTTCCAGCAAGACATGATGCCGTATCCAGTCAATAACGGTATCGACACCTTGCTGCTCACGAATATTTGTGAAAACAAACGGCTTATCGCCGCGCATTTTTTTTGAATCCCGCTCCATAACCGCAAGACTTGCCCCAACATACGGCGCAAGGTCAATTTTGTTAATGATAAGCAGATCTGACCGCATGATACCCGGGCCGCCCTTGCGTGGAATCTTATCGCCTTCAGCTACATCAATGACAAAGATCGTCGCATCTGCCAGCTCCGGGCTGAACGTTGCCGATAGATTGTCTCCACCACTTTCAATAAATATGATCTGTACATCAGGAAACTGACATACCAGCTCATCAATCGCCTCCAGGTTCATCGATGCATCTTCACGTATTGCAGTATGCGGGCAGCCTCCTGTTTCCACCCCAACGACACGTTCCTTTTCCATTACAGAGTTTTGGATAAGAAATTCTGCATCCTCTTTTGTATAGATATCATTTGTCACAACACAAATGCTGTATTCCTGTGCTAGTTTCCGCGTTAATACCTCAATCAACGCCGTCTTGCCTGACCCCACCGGCCCGGCTACGCCAATTTTTACATAACTCATTGCTTTTCCTCTTTTCTATGACATATAAAGCCTTGAATATAGTATTTCATGCTGCATTGAACGAATATCCATGCCCGGCGTGGATAGACAAAGTGCATCCGCTGAAAGTTCACTGAGTTTTATCAAAAGTTCCCGCCAGACACTTTGGCAGCCAAGCAGCATACGCTGCCCGTCCGTCTGACTAAGCGGCACAGACTTCACGCAGGTATTCACAATTCCTGAAGTCTGTGCATAGAGATAGTTTTCGATTGCTGCTGACTTTTCAATGCCGCAATCGGCACAGAGTACACCATAAGCGACTGCATGCGACACACCTGTCATTTTGCATAGATCTGCATAACGTACAAAAATTCCGCTGACAAACGACATTTCCAGTGTACGAACCGTCTTAACAAGCCGCGTTCCCAGTTTTTGCGACGCCTGACGCAGTTCCATTGGTGCTTTTGCTGCCTTTATGCGTGACTCAAGTCGGCGAAGTTCCATTTGATCGTCCTGCTGTGCAGCTTCGTAGGCAAGCCGTACAGGCAATAAACCGCTATAAAGAAGCGACAGCTTCAGATAGTGCACAAGCCACTGTGCAGCACTTACCCGGTCATGCACAAGTTCCTGCTGAATATACGTTTCCAGACTGTAGGAATGTGCATAGGCTCCTATCGGGAAAAATGCATCGTTAAGCTGAAGCAGCAGAAAATGTGTGTCCGGATTACGCACCATGAGTATGCCTTTCTCCATGATCATGCGTATGTGCATGATCTGCTATACCCGATATGCGCTGCTGTATATCAAAATTAACATTCTTTACTTCATAAGAAACACCAAGCTTTGTAAAAAGCAGCTCAAACGGTGTATCATAGGGAATTGCAAAGTAATTTTCTGTATGGTTTACATAGTACAGCGGGGCATGACGATTACCAATTTCATAACAGATTTTAGCAATCTGCTGCGGACTTTCTGCTTTAGCAATAATGGCCTTTACTGCCGGAATGTCAACAACTACGGCTGTCCCTCCATCAGCAAGAAGCACATCACCTTGCTGCAGACCACGATGCTGCATCGCCTCATCAAGACGAATCGCAATATCTCTTCCACTGCGACTCATCTTTCTATGAATCTTTTTCTGACAGTCATACCAGTCAATCTCTACAAAATCGAGTTTTGCATCTTTATATTTTTCTTCACTGGTCGTACCTAAAATATGTTCAATTACCATGTTCCGCACCTTCCTTAAAACAGATTATACAGCTGAGCCAGCGGCAGTTTCTTTGCCGGCTGGCTCACAATATGATCACCATCGACACGAACCTCATAGGTCTCCGGATCAACCTCAATGCTAGGTGTTTTATCATTTAGAACCATATCCTTTTTACTGATTGCCCGACAACCATGCACCGGCAAAACTATTTTCTGAAGACCCAGCTTTTGCTGGATACCGTCTTCATATGCAGCCTTTGATACAAAAGAAATACACGTCTTATACTTTGCTGCACCATCTGCACCAAACATGTGACGGTAAAACACTGGCTGTGGTGTCGGTATCGAGGCATTCGGATCTCCCATCCTGCTTGCAATAATCATCCCGCCTTTGATGATCATTTCCGGCCGAACACCAAAAAATGCCGGATTCCAAAGCACAAGATCCGCAAACTTCCCCTTTTCTACCGATCCGACGACATCCGATATTCCCTGCATAATTGCTGGATTGATTGTATACTTTGCAATGTAGCGCCTAACACGAAAATTGTCGTTAGCACCGCCATCTTCCGGCAGCGCCCCACGTTCTTTTTTCATCTTGTCTGCTGTTTGCCAGGTACGCGTAATAACCTCGCCAACACGCCCCATTGCCTGTGAATCAGAACTCATCATGCTAAACACACCCATATCATGCAAAACATCTTCCGCCGCGATGGTTTCTGGTCGAATACGCGAGTCTGCAAATGCAACATCTTCCGGGATGCGGCTGTCAAGATGATGGCAGACCATAAGCATATCGAGATGTTCATCAATTGTATTGCCAGTAAAGGGCATTGTCGGATTTGTTGAAGATGGCAGTACATTGAGACAACCCGCTGCCTTAATAATATCTGGTGCATGACCACCGCCGGCACCTTCCGTATGATAGGTATGGATCGTACGGCCATTGATTGCGGCAAGTGTGTCTTCGACACAACCGCCTTCGTTAAGCGTATCTGTATGAATCGCCGTCTGCACATCATAGAGATCGGATACCTGCAGACAGGCATCAATGACCGCGGGTGTTGCCCCCCAGTCTTCATGAATTTTTAGTCCCATCGCTCCAGCTTTGACCTGCTCAATAAGCGGCTCGACGCTTGAGCAGTTGCCTTTGCCGAGAAACCCGAGATTCATTGGATAGGACTCCGCAGCACGCAGCATCTGTGCAAGATTCCACGGTCCCGGTGTGCAGGTTGTCGCATTTGTTCCATCCGCCGGCCCGGTACCGCCGCCGATCATTGTTGTAATACCGCTGTAGAGTGCTGTATCAATCTGCTGTGGACTAATAAAATGGATATGCGAGTCAATGCCGCCAGCCGTCACAATAAGCCCCTCACCAGCAAGTGCCTCCGTTGAGGCACCAATGACGAGTCCTTTTGTTACGCCATCCATAATATCGGGATTCCCTGCCTTGCCGATACCAGCAATTCGTCCATCCTTAATTCCTATATCGGCCTTGATAATTCCTGCCTTTGCATCTACAATAAGTGCATTTGTAATAACGAGATCAAGATCCCCATCACAGCTCCTTGTAGTAACAGACTGTCCCATACCATCGCGCAGTGTTTTGCCACCGCCAAACTTTGCTTCATCGCCGTAAACTGTATAATCTTTCTCCACCTCGATGATGAGCTCCGTATCTGCGAGACGTATCTTGTCTCCTATTGTCGGTCCGAACATCATTGCATAGTCTTTTGCTTTGATTTCATAGCTCATTTTTCCGCCTCCATACTAAATCCGCTGCGCTTTGCCTTCTGCATAGCCCCTGGCAAAGCACTTGCATCCGCCTTCGCCTGCGTAAGATTATTGAGACCATAGACACGCTGTCTGCCACCGAGTGCAACAAGCTGTATCGTCTTTTTTTCACCTGGCTCAAAGCGCACGGAGGTTCCTGATGGAATGTCAAGGTGCATGCAAAACGCCTTTTCCCGATCAAACGCAAGATAACGATTGACTTCAAAAAAATGAAAATGTGATCCCACCTGTATTGGACGATCTCCCATATTTGTGACAGACAGTGTTCTTGTCTGCCTTCCCTTATTCAAAACAATTGTTTTATCTGCTGTAAATATTTCTCCCGGAACCATGAGTATCCCCTCCTTTTTTTCACTGAATTGGATTATGTACCGTAATAAGCTTCGTGCCATCAACACAAGTCGCCTCTACCTGTACCTCATGTACCATAGACGGCACCTCTTCCATAACATCTTCCCTTGTCAGAAGCTTCGTCCCAAGATGCATCATCTCCGCAACTGTTTTACCATCACGCGCCATCTCCATAATCTCACTCGCTATATAGGCAACGGCCTCTGCATAATTAAGGCGCAGTCCGCGCGCCCTCCGCGTCTTCGCCAATTCCCCGGCGCAGTGCAGCATAAGCTTCTCCATGTCCTTGTTGTTTAAATGCAAAAAAAACCCTCCTCAACAACAAAAAAGAAGGTGCGTACAGCATACCTCTCCCGCCAAGCAGAATCATGCCGTACAGACACCTTCGTCTGTTTTAAAATATTCTTTTACTTCTTTATCTTACCTTTTTATCATAGCACATGGAACCATAAATGTCTGTCCTTTTCCTATAAAAAAATGACTTTTTCCTACACTAAAGCAGGTATAGTTTGAACACAAAAAACAATTTTGTTCATACGAACTTTTTATATTGCAATCTTTCGTTGTATTTCGCCTTTATCCATCTCATTGACAAAACCATCCGCCACAATCGTTCCTTTTTCCATAACATAGTAATAATCGGCAATCTCCATCACAAACTCTAAATACTGCTCAACAATAAAAATGGTATAGCCAGCTTTCTTAAGCCGTTTAATAACACGGCCGATTTCCTGAATAATCGACGGCTGAATACCTTCGGTGGGTTCATCAAGCAGGAGAAGTTTTGGCACAACAACAAGCGCTCGTGCAATGGCAAGCTGCTGCTGCTGTCCACCACTAAGATCACCGCCTTTACGCTGGAGCATTGTCTTCAATACAGGGAACAGCTCATAAACCTCATCAGGGATTTCTTTTTTACCACCTGCAGCTTCAAGCCCCAGCTCAAGATTTTCCCGTACCGTCATCTGGGGAAAGATATCTCTCCCCTGTGGTACATATCCGATTCCCTGCCGCGCCCGGACGTAAGTCGGTTTACCAATAATCTCCTGCCCTGCAAGCTTGATGCTGCCCGACGGCGTTTTGACAAGTCCCATAAGACTCTTGATAAACGTAGTCTTTCCAACACCGTTGCGTCCAATCAGACAAACAATCTTCCCATCCGGCACCTGCAGGCTTACATTTTGCAGGATACTGCTTTCACCATAACAAGCTTTTAGATTCTCTACTTCAAGCACAATGCGCACCACCTCTCCCAAGATAAACATCTATGACCTTCGGATTGCTCTGCACCTCACTGACATTGCCCTCATCAAGCACTGCGCCTTCGTGAAGCACCGTAACACGTGTCGCATACTCCCGCACGAATTCCATATCATGTTCAACGACAATGACGGTGCAGTGTCTGGCAATTTTCTTCAACAACTCGCCAGTTTTTGTCGTTTCGCGGCGCCCCATACCTGCAACGGGTTCATCAAGCAAAATAAGCTTCAGATCCTGTACGAGCAGCATGCCGATCTCAAGCCACTGCTTTTGCCCATGCGAAAGTTCTGCCGCCTTTTTGTGCTTTTGTTCTTTGAGATCGACAAGCGAAAGGACCTCATTGATTTTTACCTGTTGTGCTGCTGTTGTCTTTTGAAAAAGAGCCGATAAAACGCCACGGTTTTTTGCGACGGCCAGTTCCATGTTTTCTGCAACCGTCAGACTCGTAAAAACTGACGGAACCTGGAACTTGCGGCCAATGCCAATATTTACAAGTTCATGCTCCGCATAGCGTGTCACATCTTTGTCACCATCAAAAAGAATCTGTCCTTCATCCGGTCGGATGCGCCCGCAAATGGCATCGAGCAATGTTGTTTTACCTGCACCATTTGGCCCTATAAAGAAACGAATTTCTCCCTTTTCGACGGATGTACTCACTTTATTGACAGCCCGAAATCCGTCAAAAGAAATCACAAGATCTTTGATCTGCAATATATGTTCCATGTCCAGCACCTCACTATACAATCTGTTTTTCTGTCACGACATCATTATCTGCTTTTTTTGCCTGACTGCGATGCATGAGCTTTGGCACGTAGTCTTTTACCATACCGACAATCCCCTGCGGCATGAAAAGTACAACAATGATAAAAGCAATACCAATAAAGTAGGACCATATTTCAGGAAACGATTCACTGACACCACTCTTTAGTGCATTGACAAGAATTGCACCGACAACCGCTCCAATGAGCGTACCACGTCCTCCGATAGCAACCCAGATAACCATTTCAATCGAGGGTACGATACCCATTTCCGTTGGCGAAATGATACCGACCTGCGGTACAAAAATAGCTCCGGCAATACCAGCAATCACAGCTGAAGATACATAGACAAACATCTTATATCCGGTCGGATTATACCCCGAAAAACGTACACGATTCTCACCATCACGTATCGCAACGAGAATCTTCCCAATGCGGTGATTCATAATAAAACGACAATAGCTGTACGTCAGAATAAGCAGCGCTACTGCCGTATAATAAAGTGCATAACGCGTTTCATCAAGAATAAGCGGTTGTCCAAAGATCGTCTGAAAATTTGTCAGTCCGTTTGTTCCACCCGTATATGCCTGCTGCCCAATAAAGAATACGACAAAAACAATCGACAACGCCTGCGATAAAATCGAAAAATATACACCACGAATGCGATTCTTAAATGTCAGATACCCCAGCACCAGTGCAAGTCCTGCTGGTACAAGCAGGACAAAAACCAGTGAAAGAGGGCTGGTAAAAGGCACCCAAATTGCTGGCAGCTGCTCAAGTCCACTCCAACTCATAAAATCCGGCAGCTTGCCGCCAGAAGATTCCATTTTCAAATACATACCCATCGCATATGCCCCAAGCCCAAAAAACACGCCATGTCCCAGACTCAGTATACCCGTATATCCCCAGATGAGATCAAGCCCGATTGCAAGAATTGCAAAAGAAACAAACTTCCCGAGAAGATTCACACGAAACTCCGATAAAAAGAGCGGCGCCGCAACAAGTGCGAGCACGATTACAACAAATGCAATTGTATTTGGAGAATGCATTATTTTTTTCATCAAAATCCCCTCATTCCTCATCCAGCGAACGGCTTTTTATTGTAAAAAGTCCCTTTGGCCGCCATTGTAAAAATAAAATAACAAGTGAGAATACGAGTACCTTGCCCAGTGAGGCATTTGTAAAGAATTCCAGCGTCGTATTCCCCGTCCCAATAAGAAAGCCACCAGCAACCGTCCCCCAAAGACTTCCCACACCACCGAGCACAACGACCATAAATGTATCGACTATATAGTTTGATCCGAGTGTCGGACCGATTGACCCGAGCAGACTGAGCGCTGCTCCAGCCACACCGGCAAGACCCGATCCCAGCGCAAAGGTATACGCATCAATCTTACGCGTATTGATGCCAAGACTTGCCGCCATTGCACGATTCTGCATAACCGCACGCATTTTCCGCCCATAGGCACTTTTTAAAATAAGTACATACATACCAGCGATACAGACCGCAACAAGCAATATGATAAAAAGACGTTTATACGGGAATTGTATCCCTGCTATAATCAACCCGCCGTCAAGCCAGCCCGGGCTTTTCACATCCACATTAGGTGCACCAAAGATACTTCTCGCTAACTGTTGCAGTACGAGACTGACACCCCACGTGGCAAGAATACTGTCCATTGCCCTGCCATAAAGATGCCAGATAATTGTGCGTTCAAGAAGATATCCCATCAATCCCGCTATAAGAAAAGCTGTCGGTATTGCAAAAAAGAAGTAGAGATCAAAAACACGTTCACTGAAATAAGCAGAAAAAAAATGCTGTACAAGATAGGTCGCATACGCACCAATCATGATAAATTCCCCGTGGGCCATATTGATGATTTTCATAAGACCAAAGGTAATTGCCAGTCCCAATGCCGCAAGCATAAAAATCGAGCTCACACTAATTCCATTGAAAATC
This sequence comes from Selenomonadaceae bacterium, assembly GCA_041669965.1. GTDB lineage: Bacteria > Bacillota > Negativicutes > Selenomonadales > Selenomonadaceae > UBA1792. Next base: position 48 of record JBAYAD010000110.1, on the reverse strand, counting down.
TGTAGAATATACGTATCCATTCTTTCACACCCCCATTGAGTACGTCTG
>JBAYAD010000109.1:0-8355 GCA_041669965.1 Selenomonadaceae bacterium | reverse complement strand
CTCATGACAGATAGTGTGTTTCTATCTACTGCCTTATAAGACGCTTACGTTGCAGCGACGCCGGCGCGGGGGACAGCGTAAAAGATGTTGTTAATCAGGCTGTGAATGACGGAATCACACACGCAGAAAGCAGCGCACATTCCGCATTACAAGATGAAGAAGGTTGCCTTGCAACTGAAGTCGCTACACCGTGGAAAAGCGATTTTGTAAAGGCTCGTAATTCCGCTGAAATCGTACTTTATAAAGTAGTTGAATCTGGTGCAGACGATGCAATTGTTGCATTAGCAGCAAAAGCATTGTCTGCGTTGGCAAATTTGCTAAAAAGAATCTAATGAGTATAAAGATATGAAAGAAAAAGCCGGGGCCTTTGCAGTGATGCAGAACCTCGGCTTTTTTGAGTTTTGCAGGAAATACGTAATTTTTATAGAAGTTATTAATTTGAATAAAATCAAGGAGGAATGTGTTTTGAAAAAAGTTTTAATGTTATTATCTATTATTGTTTTTAGTATGGTTGCTTTTGCAGAACCTGCTAATGCCAGCTTTCTGTCGGGTTTGTTTTCTTTACCTACATATACTGTGAGTGGTAAAATTGTTGACAGTAATCAGGAACCATTAGAAGGAATATTAGTAAGTTTCGATTGTAATGGTATCGGTGGGAAAAAAACTGTTCATACGGATTCATCGGGGAATTATGTTCTTAAATTACCAGCAAAAACTGGAGGACAGCTAACAGTTTCAGGTGACGGGTATAGAACAAAAAAAGCTTCTTTTGGTGAATATACTAGCGCTGGACAAGCATATGCCCAAAATTATACTCTATATCCTGATTGGATTAGTGGAAAAGCGGTTAATCAAGACGGAGAACCATTACAGGGAATTGAAATTTCAATCGAAAAAGATGGTGGATTGAATGGTGTGAAAACTGTATATACAGATGAAAATGGTGATTATAAAGCACAAATACCAGCTGATGGAGTATATTATTGGCTGACTGCATCTGCAGATGGCTATTCAACGATTAGAGATCATGTTTTTCTAACGGGTGGCTACACTTATAATTTGAAAATGAAATAAATCAAAACAAGTAGCAAAAACCTAGCACTAGTATAAACTTATCAGTGCTGGGTTTTTTTGTCTTATCACAAAATTGGTATGTGGTATAATTGAATCGGTTACAATAAACTAGACAGATTTTTTAAGGGCATATACAGTGAATCCATATGAAAAAAGGAAGTTCAATTATGTCGGAGGAAAATTGGAGAATGTTAAATTTTGCGGTACAAGTGATAAGTACCATAGGAACGTTTTTCGTGGCATTTGTTGCATTACGAACATCAAGAAATGCAAAACAAGCATATATGATAGATCAAAGACCATATATCGCATTTGATAATATTGCTAGTCGATTCTTTAGAAAAGGTGATGAAAAAATTTTAACACCTACATTGATCAACATGGATGACTCTGTACAGATTGGAATAGTTTTAAAAAACGTGGGTAAAACTATTGGCTACTATAAAGTTAAATCTATAAATGTAAGTATTGATGCTAAAACAAATAATAGCGGTAAGTTTAACTCGAAAGATGGGCTTATTTATCCGGGAATGTTTTCAATATACTATGCTCCTGTATAATGGCTCACTTGGCTCATAATATATGCCAGTTTGGTCTAATTGTTGCATAACTTTATGAAGTACTTTGCCTGCTGCGCCTTTTGTCTTGCCTGCATAACGTTCTATCTGGTTTATCTTGCCATCGACGATTCCCAAGTCGATACGGTAATACCATGAATCCCCTTTTTTTTTTTGATCCTTGCATAAAAACCACCTCCTTAAAACGTATGTTCCTTAAATTTTGTATTTTTTTGCCGCCTTGTTATAGGCGGCAGTATAAGTTATAATTAATCACAGAAAAGGTGCCACTAGTAAACGGTTAGCCCTAAATCATTTAGCTTAGGAAGCCACCTGGTTTTGGAGACGAGGGTGGCTTTTTTATTACAACAAGCGGTGGAGAATAGATAATACAATGTCTTTTTGGCGCTCATTTGGTAAGTCTTCGATTTCGTCTTCTATGCTTGGTTGGAGTGGGACAACTTTTGATTGGGATAAAATGATTCGAAATAACTGTTTTTGTTCTTTTTCGGATAGGCTATTGATTTTTTCAATGGTTTCAGGAATAGGGCCAGTTCCCCAAGCATTATGGTATTTATCAGGTACTTTAAATTTCATCATAATGGCTCCTTTCATTGCCATCCTTTGAAGGAACTGTTTTTCAGTATAACTGGAACCCGTGCTAATTGTAAAAGTTTTAAGATAAATGCTTGATAACTTTTAGCATGTCATCAATGGTTGGCATATCAATACTGTTTTTAGCATAATGTGCATAGGCGACAGTCCCGTCTTGCTGAACAACAAACAAGGCTGGGAGCTGGTACTCATTTCCTTCATATTTTCCATGAACAAAACCAGCTGCTTTGACCTGTTCTCGTTTTTTCTCCAATTTAGCTATTTCTTCGGTGGTAGTAGGCAGACGGTCTTCTTTGGAAGCTGCAGCTGAAATCTGGAAGCGTTTATAGATTTCCATTTTCGGATCGCAGATGATGTCAAACGGTAGTTTGTTATCTTCAAGAGCAGTTCTAATGACAGCGGGATCGCTTTGCATTACGACCATGATTTGTGTATTAAGAGCAGTGAACTCCGAATAGCGAATAGACATATTATGAACATCGTAACGACAAGTGGGGCAGCCAATATAACGAAGAACCCAGAAAATAGTATTTTTTTTATTTCGAATTACTTCTGCTACAGTTTTTCCTTTTTCATATACTGTATCAAATTTTAAATTGGGCATTTTATCATTGATTGCTAATTTTGCCATAATCTATCACTTCTCTCAATAATATTTTTGATAAATCAACACCGTGGAGAATCTTTTTTATAGAAATCATTCATCACAAATCACCTCGATGCGTTTCAATAAGTGGTTGTTTTCCTGTAATATGCACTTCTTATAACGAATCTTTTATTTGCAAGGCAATTTCTTTCATATCTTTTTTGAAGGCACCACGTTTTGCTCTTAATGGGCTAGCCGTCGAATCATCCTCTTTTGCTACGTTTACACTCTTTAATATTGTTTCACCATCTGAGAGGTAGGCCTTTACTTCAATAGATGCACGATTTTTAGTAGACGTTCCCCAATATCCCCAGGCACCATTACCTTGTGTTGTTTTTTCCATGACAGGTTGATTGATAATGATATATAATACTTTATCGTATCCGCTATATTTTACAAAATCTAAGACTACAGTTTTAGTTAATGGCTGCTCATCAAGAAAATCCTTATCAGTCCAGTAATTTTGATATTTAGTCTGAGCAGCTGTACTCGTTTCAATTATGTATTTTGGTGCTTCGTTTGGTGATTGAGCTAGCGATTCTGATATTGCATTGAAAAAATCCGGTGTTTTCACATCAGCACCACCAATTATAATGATACCAATCTTTTCAAGCGGTTTGTTCAAAATACTTCCAGGATCTGCGGCTTGATTCTCCGCAGCAAATGCTGAGATAGGGAATAAGAATAAGACAAACATAATTATAGAAAAAACTTTTTTCATGATATCGCTTCCTTTATTTTTTAGATTTTGTAATCATGGTCAATGTGATGAGATATAAATACTTGAAGATGAGTTCCTTTTTGCATTATTAAAGGCTTGGACTCATAGTTAATTAATTGTTATTATGAAGTTCGACAAACTATAGAATTCATGACTTTTATTTAGTGTCTTTCATTCTCGTGGTCATGACAAAATGGGCATTCCCCCAAGCTTTTATCATATTGATTATTGCACTGCTTACATGTAATAAGCCTGTTGGATCGTTCCTTGGCCAGCTCAACTATCCGATCTGTAAATTGACCTTTATATCCCGAATCCTTAGCTACCGGCAGTGTTCTTGAACAATAGTGACAAACAACAGCTTCAACTCTTATGGTTTCAGCACAGAATGGACATTTTTTATACTCACCACTCATCAATAGAGCCTTTTGGGTTCTATCTTTAAACAACGAATGTATTAAAGCGATCGGAAACACAAAAAAACCATACAACCACCAATTACGTTTGCTATATCCTTTACTTGAAGCAATTGCCATTGGAAGAAATGCGGCGATTCCATTTCCGACAAAAATAAATACCAACCCTAAAAACAAATCTCCAAATGATGCTCTTGAAGCAAATGCAATATTCGAACCACAAAGAGCTAAGAACATACCAAAAACAGCTAATATTATTCTAAAAAAATTTTTCATTTGCACTTCATCTCCCTAATACAACAAATGTTTAAAATCTTATTGTATAAAATCCTAAAATTTCAATTTTTTGAGATTAAATTTTTTTCACCCACGAATAATCCGCCTTTGTTTTCGTGCAAGTTTACAAAATAATTCTATACAAAGTTGTGACCCCTAAATTCCCCCCCTCAAAAAAGTTGTTAAGTTTACTGTTGACAATCCAGTGCTGAAAATTATAGTCCATACATATTTGACTTTATTATACATATATAATTAGGATGCCTCCTTATTGTCTCGTATAAGGGGAGTGACTTTTTATTTAAAATTTCCCTCTTAATTCAACAACTTTTCCAATAATACAAACAGGTAATTTTTGTATTTCTTCGTTGTTATAAAAGTGTGCAGGATATACGGTTGGATTATAAGCTTGCAACATGATGCCATTTTCTTGGACGTATACTTGTTTGATTGTTGCTTCATCACCGTTTATAAGAACGATAGCGATTTCACCAGATTCAACAGACGGTTGTTTTTTTACAATAACAACATCACCTTCTTGAATACGAGGCATCATAGATGAACCTTTTATTTGTAATGCAAAATATTCACCAGTTAAAGCCATTTCAGGAGTAATTTCTTCCCAATCTAATATTTCAGTAGTGGCTTCAAGGGGAATACCTGCTACAACACGACCAAGTACAGGAATTTTAACACCTTTTCCATTTTTGCTAGAGAACGGATCATTTTCAGAATCTGTTTGTTCTAATAAATAATCGATGGACACACCAAAAAAATTTGAAAAATCTTTAAGTGCAGATGTTTCAGGGGTACGTTTCCCGTTTTCAAATTGTGATATAGCAGCAGCGGTGTATGTCCTATTATATTTCATGTTAAATCGTTGTCGCAGTTCTTCTTGAGTTAGTCCTAGTTTTTGCCTAAGCTTTTTAAATTTTAGCATGGTTAACCCTCCGTTAATAGAATTATACTATTTTATAAACTAGAAAGGTATTATTATTTAAGTTAATTTTTATTCCGAAAAGCTATTGACAATTAACTTAAAAGGTAATATTATAAAGTTAACCCAAACGGAAAGGAGATGTTAATATGGGCTTTAATCCAAATGAGTTAAAAGCAGCAAGAATCAAACGTGGAATAACTCAAAAGACACTTGCAAAAATGTTAAATTGCACTGATGCAAATTATTGCATGAAAGAAAATGGTGTGCGAAGATTATTTGTCAGTGATGCAAATAATATTGCTAATGCGTTAAAACTTTCTCCTAGAGAAATAAACGATTTTTTTTTTGCAAATAATATTAACTCAAAAGATAATTTTAGTAAAACAAGAGTAGCAACAGGTTAAAATTAGTAATAATTCATGTAAGTGGAAAAGATTTTTTATTTAAAAAGATAGCCCGCCAAACGGCAGGCTGAAAGGGGTGAGGTGACCATTTGGTATATGAATAAAATACCACAGAATTATGTGAAATTGTGAATGTAAATTTACACAGAGGAGGTATTCACGGTGATTGATCCTAGTGTTTTAGATCCAAACACATTGTCAAATGTTCAAGATATGCTTGAAATGGCCATAATGTGTTGTGATAGATCACCAAAAGCTTTAGCAATTGATATTGGCTGTTCAATTAGTGCTGTATACGAAGCTATGAAGGGAGCAAGAAATATTCCCATCAAGGTCAGACGTAAGCTATCATCAGTGAATTTGGTTGCTGCTTCTGCGGTTGCGTTAGAGGCTACCGGATTTACGAGATTGTTTGGGTATCAAAAGGTAGACAGACATATACAGTCGATGATTATCCGGCTGAAAAAAATGGATAAACCTGTTATGAAAGCACTTGATGATTTACCGGAAATTTTGCTTGATAAAAATTCGAAAGATGATCTAAGCGAAGAAGAAGCCACCTTTGTAAGCGAAACAGCTTGTCAATTGGTCGACAGGGCAAACGGAACAATAAATTTGATTATGGAACTTGAAGTGCGTTACAAACTTGGCATTATTGAATACATGCAAGGCAAAAAAGAATCCGCACTGGCGACAACCAGTACGGATCAAAAGGTTAGAAATATTTTGTTACGTAAATTATAACACATTAGGAGGTATACGTCATGAGTGCACAGTCAAAAATGATGGAGGTTAGAGCAAAGGTTTTAGTTGAGACGATTGAGGGGAGCTTGGAGGAACTCAAAAAAGTGTTGACTGACTATGGAGAAAGAATTGAAACGCTCGAGTCAGTATCTCAAGCTAACGTGCAGTTGCCACCAACAATGTCAGCAGCAGATGTGTCTAAATATCTTGGGATCACTCGTAGCAAGGTTTATGACCTTCTTGATCGCCGCATCATCAAAAGCGCAAAAGAAGGCTCTAGGCGGCTTGTGTTCCGCGATGATTTCATGGAATACATCAGCCAAAAGAGGAGAGCATAAAAAAATCCGCATGAGTTGGCGCTCACACGGATCAAAAAGTTAGAAATATTCTATTACGTAAATTATAACATATTGGAGGTAAAAATCAAATGAAAAGATATGGATATTGCCGCATGATGAAGGCTGGAAAACTCCGCGAAATTACAAAGAAAGGGGCGATTCTTCTATGCTTAAAACAGCACAAAGCTTAATACCTCTAACGGATTACGGTTGGCTGATTGTAAAAGCATTTTTTTTAGTAGGGGCTATAGTTATTGTCGTATATTTAAACATTATGTAATCACAAATGTAAACATAAATAATTTCAGGAGGTAATTAAATTGCTCGGTATTAATGTGCAAGCGTTAAAAGCAAAAATGAAATATCAGAGCAAAACATATGCAGAGGTTGCTCGTGCATTAGGAATGAATAGAGATACATTTGCGAGGCATCTTGGAAAAACTGGTGATTTTAAAATATCCGCAATTCATAAAATGATGGAGATCATACCACTGAATATGGAAGAAGTGCAATTCATATTTTTTAGTAAAAAATAGGATGCAGGTGCATCCTATTTTTCGGAGGGAAGTTCTTTACTTTTTGTGTGAAGGTTTTTGTGATAGGGCACTGCCAGCAGCAGTTTTGGATGCCTTACTGGTACGTCCATCACGAAGAACTTTTGATGCTGCTTTAGCAGCATTTGCTGAAGTTACTTTGTTCGCCATGATGTTTGCTCCTTTCATATTCATTGCTTGAATTATACTATATATATTAACAAAAATCAAGCATAACACCATATACAGTGTTGCATTTAAAGTAATAAAGATAAAACATGGGTTGTTCTTGTCAGTATTGCAAGTCACTAATTTTTATTTAAAATAAAACATATTTCAGGAGGAATTTATATGAAATTAATTAGTTTAACCCTGCATAACTTTCAGGGAGTGAGTGATCGTGAAATCCTTATGGATGGCAATAATGTAGATGTTTTCGGTGCAAATGGTGCTGGTAAAACAACAAATTTTGATGCATTTACATGGGATCTCTGGGGTAAGGACAGCAAGAACAATGGTTACGACGTTGCAAATTCAGTAGCAGCTCGCAAAGCACAAAATTATCAAGCACAAAGAATATCCACATTATCAAGCCAGCTCGGCTATCAAGGACTTGGTTCTTCTGGGGCAGTAAACAATCTCGGAGCTCAGGTGCTTACCAAATTGCTTAATGAGTCTCCTGATACTTATAAAGCCCTTGCAAACATGTACGCAATGCCAAAAGACGATTACTTGTTTAACAATACTATTAAGCAGGCAGTTACAAATGAAGGATTACAAAAAGATCTTTCCGGATACAATAGTGGCTTGAGAATGAATGAGTCGGATCACAATCTTGGTAATACGATTAAGCTCAATGACCATAATCTTGGCAACCAGATGCGACTCAAGCAGTTTGAAGTTGGCCTTAGTGTTCAACAGAAAGCAGCAATGGATCAGATTGCGCTCAAGACGCAGGGGATGTCTATGCAGCAGAAATATGGAATTATGTACAATGCCGCAAAACAGTTGTATGTGTCAAGTTTTTCTCGGTAAAGAAATTCAACCTTTATTATAACTGCGTTCACCAGCTTTTTAAATTTAACCGTTTT
>JBAYAD010000108.1:0-8382 GCA_041669965.1 Selenomonadaceae bacterium | reverse complement strand
TTGGGAGATGTTTTGATGAATCAAATGAAAAGTATAAAAGATGAGAAAATGGTAAGGGGTCTAAAAAATCGTCATTTGCAGATGATTGCTTTGGGCGGGGCGATTGGGACAGGCCTTTTTTATGGATCAGCGCCGACAATTGCACTTACGGGACCGTCAATTGTATTGTCGTATCTCCTGGGTGGTATCGTGATCTTTTTTATTATGCGTATGCTTGGTGAGATGGCAGTTGAGGAGCCGGTATCCGGGTCGTTCAGCTACTATGCATCAAAATACTGGGGGGGATTTCCAGGATTTCTTTCAGGCTGGAATTATTGGTTCAATTACGTTATCGTAAGCATGGCAGAGCTGACGGCTGTAGGCATCTATATGAACTATTGGATACCAGATTTGCCGCAATGGGTGTCGGCACTTGTATGTCTTGTTGTTGTGACCATGATAAATCTTATCAATGTTCGCATGTATGGTGAGGTCGAGTTCTGGACAGCAATCATCAAGGTATCAGCGATTGTCTGTATGATTCTTTTTGGTGCGTATATTATCTTTACGCAGATGGGACCCATACCGGATAATTTTAGCAATCTTTGGATAAATGGTGGATTTATGCCATATGGTGTCTGGGGACTGATGTCTTCCATCGTTATCGTCATGTTTTCTTTTGGCGGCATTGAGCTTATTGGTATTACGGCTGGTGAAGCAGAGAATCCGGATGAGACGATACCGCGTGCAATTAACCAGGTCATTTGGCGTATACTGATTTTTTATATTGGAACAATGCTGGTGCTTATGACACTGTCTCCCTGGAATGAAGTTGGTATGGAGGCGAGTCCTTTCGTACAGATTTTTTCAAATATTGGGGTTCCGGCAGCAGCAAATCTTTTGAATATTGTTGTGCTAACGGCAGCGATATCCGTTTATAATTCTGCCATCTACAGCAATTCGCGTATGCTTTATGGTTTATCAAAGGAAGGCAATGCACCAAAGCTTTTACAGTCACTTACGCAGGGGGGTGTGCCGATGATCGGAATTTTTATTTCATCGGGAATTACGCTGGTTATTGTGGCGATGAATTATTTCTTTCCCGGTAAGATTTTTATGTATCTTATTTTGATTGCTGTCGCGGCCGTTGTAGTGAGCTGGTTTGTCATTGTCGTGACGCATCTGAAATTTCGCCGTCAGTATGCAAAGGCGGGGCGAACCGCAAAGTTTAAGTCCTTGTTTTATCCTTATGCAAATTATCTTTGCATTGTATTTCTTGTTGGTGTTCTCGTGATGATGACGCAAATACCGGATATGAAACTTGTAGTCATTGTATTGCCAGCATGGATATTTATCCTCTGGATTGGGTATCAGTATAAGAAAAAACAAAATATTGTTACCAGAGGAAAAATATAGTTGCAACTTTTATGAAATATGATAATATGAAGGTTGCAAGAGATATAATTTTAATTTTTTAAGGGGGATTATTTATGAAAAAATGGGCTTGTTCGGTTTGTGGCTGGATTTATGATGGTGAAGTTGGTGATCCGGATTATGATCTTGCACCAGGTGTAGCTTTTGAAGATTTGCCGGATGATTTTGTTTGTCCTTTATGCGGTGTAGGCAAGGATCAGTTTGAAGAACAGGAAGATTAAAAAGTAGGGGAAACAGTATATATGCAGATAGGGAATCACAGCGATATAGCGTGTGCATTCCCTGTTTTTTATTTAAAGAGATAGAATTACTAAAAAAATGTAAATACAAGCAAGCTAAAATAAAATTAATGATGAATTACTTTATATATAAATATTATTAATAATAAAATAAAAATGTACACAATATACGTTGATTTTTCACAATGATTTTGTTATAATTTACACGTAAAGGATCTTAGGCCGTACAATACGTCTTGGGGTTAACGGGACGTGGATTTCCGGTTCGATCAGGCATGCTGCGTCTTAATTTGAAGGAGGCTATTAATTATGAAAGTTACAGTTGTTGGAGCTGGTAATGTTGGAGCTACAGTTGCTAATGTCGTTGCAATGAAGAACTTTGCAAGCGAGTTAGTACTGTTAGACATCAAGGAAGGCGTTTCTGAAGGTAAAGCGATGGATATGATGCAGACTGCACATATGCTGAACATAGACACGGTTATTACCGGTGTTACGAATGACTATGCAGCTACGGCTGATTCTAAAGTTGTCATTGTTACTTCTGGTATTCCTCGTAAACCGGGCATGTCCCGTGAAGATCTTATCGGCACAAATGCGAAAATTGTAAAGAGTGTTGTTGATCAGGCTTTGAAATATTCTCCGAATGCCATTTTCATTATTATATCCAATCCTATGGATGCAATGACGTATCTGACAATCAAGGATACGAAATTGCCACGTGAACGTATCATAGGTCAGGGCGGCATGCTTGACAGCAGCAGATTCAGATATTATCTCTCTGAAGCTTTTAAGGCTGCAGGAATTCCTGCTACTCCTACGGACATTGATGGTATGGTTATCGGTGGTCATAGTGACAAGACGATGGTTCCACTTACGAGCTATGCTACATATAGAGGTATTCCAGTTACACAGTTCCTCAGCAAAGAAGCAATTCAGGATGCTGTTGAAAAGACAAAAGTCGGTGGTGCTACGCTCACAAAACTTTTAGGGACTTCCGCTTGGTATGCTCCTGGTGCTGCAGCTGCTACACTTGCTGAAGCAATTGTTACAGATTCCAAAAAAATGATTCCTTGCTGTGTTTATCTTGATGGTGAATATGGTGAAAAAGATCTTTGCATCGGAGTTCCAATTATTCTTGGAGCAAAGGGCATTGAAAAGATTGTTGATATTAAACTTGAAGGTCAAGAAAAAGCTAAATTTGAAGAAAGTGTTGCCGCAGCTCGTCATACGAACTCGCTTCTTGGTGACGCTCTGAAATAATTGATGCACAATGCATTGATTCATTGAAGGTTGCTTAATAGAAAGGCTGTTGTGCTGAGAAATTAGCACAATGGCCTTTTTTTTGTTGCTTTTTTTTGAAAACATGAGAAAATAGAAGAGTCAATGCTTTATACTCACAGAGGGGGAACAATTATGGCAATCAAGTTATTTGTTACAGATCTTGATGGAACATTGCTGGATAAGAAGCATAGAATTTCAGCGGAAAACAAAAAGGCAATTCAGGAGGCCGTTGCACAGGGAACGATCGTTACGATCGCAACGGGCCGTATGTATATATCCGCACTTCCTTATGCAAAACAGTTGGAGGTTGATGTACCAATTATTACGTATAACGGTGCACTTATTAAGTCGGTTTCGGGCAAGGTGCTTTTTGAATCGTATTTGAAGCCGCAGGATGTCAAAGATGTTTTGACCTATTGCCTGAAGAAAAAATGGTTTATCCAGATTTACAAGGATGATAAGCTTTATTTTGCAGAACATTCCGCTAAGGCCTGTGCCTATGAGGATCTTGCCGGTATTAAAGGTGAAACTGTCGGGGCTGATGGTCTTTATGAAAAGACAGAACATGTACCGAAGATGCTTGTTATTACGAGTGGTGCTGAAGAAACGGATAAAGTTGTGGCAGAGCTCAGAGAAGCCTTTGGTGCTCGTGTATTTCCGGTAAAATCAAATCCGAATTATGCAGAAATTATCAGTATTGGTGTCAATAAGGCAACGGCACTGGAAAAACTTCTCCAAAAACTTGGTTTGGAGAAAGAAGAGACCATGGCGATTGGTGATTCAAATAATGATTTGCCAATGCTCAAGTCTGCTGGTTACAGCGTGGCAATGGGCAATGCGAATGATAAAGTGAAGGCAGTTTGTAACTACGAAACAGCGGATTGTGCAAATGATGGTGTAGCCGCAGCGATTCGGAAGTATGTACTAAAATAAATTCGGAGGAAAACAGAAACGATGGCAATAAAGCTTATTGCAATGGATCTTGATGGGACATTGCTCAATTCAGGTAAACGTATATCGGAACGAAATCTTGCTGCCATACGGGCGGCAGCAGAAAGAGGAGTTGGCGTGACAATTGCAACGGGCCGTATGTACATGGCTGCTGCGTATTTTGGCCGGGAAATATCGGCAAATGTACCGCTTATCTGCTGTAATGGTACAGTCGTGCAGGCTCTTGATACGGATGTGCCGCTTTTTATAAAGCATTATGATGCAGATGTAGTCCGTGATGTGTTGACACTATGTCATGATAATGGCTGGTATGCACAGTGGTATATTGGTAATGATGTCTATGCCGAGGATTTTCGTCCGCAGATGTTTAAGGCATATCAGACGGTAAAGGATTTTCATGTTATCGAGGTGGGCAATGATTTTCTTTCTTATACAAAAAATGTGATACAGATCGTCATTCGCAATTTTGAGGGAGAGATTCCGAGAATTGTGAAGCAGCTTAGCCATAGATTTGCCGGAAAACTGCGTCCACAGCAAAATACGGGTGTCAGTGTTGATCTTACGCCGCCGGGAATGAGTAAGGCAGTTGGTTTGGAGAAGCTCATACAGTCATTGGGACTTACTCCAAATGAGGTTATGGTTTGTGGTGATGCAGATAATGATCTGGAAATGCTTGAGTTTGCCGGCTTTAGCATCGTCACGGCGAACGGTTTGCCACAGGCCAAAGCTTTGGCGGATTTTGTGACGGATAGCTGTGATGAGGATGGTGTGGGTAAAGCGATTGAACGATTTGTATTGGTTTGATTTGCAGTTTAAGGTGCTTTATCTTATAATTGAACTAGATTGAAGATAGAAATCCTATGGAGGTGAGGGAATGGAGACAGAGGAAACGTTTCATTTGATTATTGTTACAGGGATGTCTGGAAGTGGGAAAACACAGGTTTGCCGTCATATGGAGGATCTTGGCTATTTTTGTGTGGATAATCTCCCTCCTGTATTTATTCCAAAATTTGCCGAACTCTGTGCTCATTCAGCCGGGCATGTACAGAAGGTTGTACTTGTTGTAGATACACGCAGCAGAGAGTTTTTTGATACATTTATCCATGTTCTTGATGATATGGATCGGGATAACCAGAAGTATGAAATGCTCTTTATGGATGCGTCGGATGCAGCGATTATTCGCCGCTATAAGGAAACGCGCCGCCGCCATCCAATGGCACCAAGTTCCCGTATATCTGAGGGTATAGCAAAGGAACGTGAGCGATTGGAACTTGTACGCAATAAGGCGACATATATTATTGATACTTCTGAGATCAGGAAGGTAGAGCTTAAGGAAAAGATATTGCGTTTGTTCGGTAATTCTCAGGGTGAAAAAATGGGGATTAATGTCCTTTCTTTTGGATTTAAGTTTGGAATGCCGCTTGATGCAGATATGGTACTGGATGTACGTTTTTTGCCGAATCCGTTCTATATTGAATCGATGCGTTACAAGAGTGGATCTGTGCCGGAAGTTGCGGAGTATATACAGAAATGGCCGGTTACCCAGCAGTTTGAGGAAAAACTTGATGATATAATCGAGTTTCTTATACCACAGTATGTCAAAGAAGGTAAGAGTCAGCTGGTTATAGCGGTTGGTTGTACAGGTGGTATGCACCGCTCTGTATATATAGCTAAACATATTTTTGATTTCTTATGTGTGCGTGGCTATTTGGCAAATCTTGAGCATCGTGATCTTATGAAAAATGATGTTCATGAGCATGTCAGACAAGAAAGCTAATATCGGATTTGAGGGAGAAATATGCATTTGTTAAAATGGCTTTATCCCGGCATGCGCTTTAAGCGATGGCTGTTCCTTTTTGCGATAGGGGTTATGCTGGTTAGTCTTGGACTTGCTGTAGTATTCAACTATAAGTATATTGATAATATTGAAGAAACTATTTTTCGACTGGTTTATCTCTGGACTGGGACCTATAATTATATGTTTACAACACTTGTCGGTACAATTGTTGTTATTATAGGCTTGCTGATTATGCTGCTTGCGACACGTATGATCATTCGTTCAGTTATTACGGTGCTTTTACCGGATAGTTCGGATCGTCTGGTTGATCTTATTTATGAAAAGCGTAAGCTGGGCCGTGGTCCGGCAGTTACGGTTATTGGGGGGGGGACTGGTCTTTCTGTTTTGCTTCGAGGCATCAAGGAGGCTACAAGTAATGTTACTGCAGTTGTAACCGTGGCGGATGATGGGGGATCTTCCGGCCGTTTGCGTGAAGATCTGGGAATCATTCCACCAGGTGATTTAAGAAACTGTCTTGTTGCGCTTGCCGATACAGAACCTCTGATGGAAAAGCTTTTTCAGCATCGTTTTGGGGGGAGCAGCGAGCTTGCCGGTCATAGTTTTGGCAACCTTTTTATAGCTGCAATGACAGAGGTTACAGGTGACGTGGAAAAGGCACTTAAGGAGTCCAGCAAGGTGCTTGCTGTAAAGGGTCGAGTATTGCCGGCAAGTACAGCATTCGTGCGCTTGGATGCAACGATGACCGATGGTACGACGGTTGAGGGTGAATCGCAGATACCGCTTGTCAAAAAACATATTTATCGTGTTCATCTTTTCCCTGAACATGTCAAGCCGGTAGAGTCGTCGCTGGAAGCGATACGGAATGCCGATGCCATTGTTCTGGGACCAGGAAGTCTCTATACAAGTATTATGCCAAATCTTCTTGTTGACGGGGTGGCAAAGACACTTCGCAGCAGTAAGGCTGTTAAAATCTATATTTGTAATGTCATGACGCAGCCAGGGGAAACAGACGGCTATACCGCATCCATGCACGTGAAGGCGATTATTGATCATGCCGGGAGAGGTGCGATTGACTATGTACTGGTGAACTCAGCTCCAATAACACCGGAAATGCAGAAATACTATGCAAATAAAGGTGCTTACCCGGTAGAAGTGGATGAGGAAGCATTGAATGCGCTGGGGGTCGGCTTTGTAAAAGCAGATATCATTAGTGAAACGAATGTGATTCATCATGATTCGGTGAAACTTTCACGTAATGTTATGAAGATGGTTTATGGACTAAAATCAAATGTGGGACTCAGGGAGTATTATATCAAGGATAATCGCTTAGAATAAGGAAGGAACGAAAATGTCATCATTTGCAACTGAAGTCAAGAATGAGCTGGCACGACTCATGTATGAGGAAAGCTGCTGTCGTACAGCAGAGCTTGCGGCACTTTTACGCATGGGGGCAACGATGACGCTCGGACCCAATCGTACGCTGGGACTCAATTTCAGAACAGAGAACGCTGCCGTAGCGCGTAAAACAATAACACTTTTAAAAGAGATGGATCATGTGCATACAGAGATCATGGTGAGCCGGTCACGGCGTCTTAAAAAGAACAACAGATATTGCGTACGTGTTGTGCCATCGCGGGAGGTCAGCGCACTGTTAGAGCGGCTTGGACTTATGCATGGGGCAAGTTTCAATGTTGGCAGCGATAGTGCAATTCTTCGCCGTCAATGCTGCCGCAGGGCGTATATTCGTGGTGCGTTCCTTGGCGGAGGCAGTGTGAACCGACCAGAGGGCAGCTATCATTTGGAACTGGTAACAGGGAGCTCTGCGTTTTCAGAACTGTTGCTTTCACTTTTGCATAAGATGGATTTTCCAGCTGGCATCACGGACAGAAAAGGCGATTATATTGTTTACATCAAAGAAGGTGATGCCATTATGGATTTTCTTGGTATGATTGGAGCCGAGGAATCGCTTCAGTCTTTTGAGATTGCGTGTAATCTTAAGGAGATCCGTAATCAGGTTAACCGTCTCGTAAATTGTGAGACAGCAAATTTGCAAAAGACGGTGAATGCTTCGGTGCAGCAGATCAAAAATATACGTTATATTGCTGCGCATGATGGAATGCAGAGCTTGTCGGAGCCGTTGCGGGAAGTTGCTGAGGCACGTCTGGCAAACCCGGATGCGACACTTAGTGAATTGGCGAAACTTCTGGGTATTGGCAAGTCCGGTATCAATCATCGTTTGCGAAAACTGGCAAAATTAGTGGAGGACTTAACAGAAGGTGAATAAGTTTTGAAATGTAAAAAATCAGGGATAGCGCTGCTTGTCCTAGTTTTTGTGACGGCAGCGCTTTTTGCGGTCTATATGGTGATCGTACCACCAAAAGGTATACAGATACTCGAATATCACATGGTGAATCATACGGATAAAGATGTATATAATGTAGATCCGGCGGATTTTGCTGCTCAGATGGATTATCTTAAGGCAGAGGGATATACAACAATATCAATGCTGGATTTTATGAAAGCAAAGAAAGGTAAAATGGATCTTCCGGCAAAGCCAATTATTCTGTCGTTTGATGATGGCTATATTGATAATTATACAGAGTTGCTGCCAATATTGGAGGAACGCGGCATGAAGGCAACCTTGTTTATGGTCACAAATGATATTGGATTAGATGGTTATCTGACATGGGATATGCTTCG
>JBAYAD010000107.1:0-8473 GCA_041669965.1 Selenomonadaceae bacterium | reverse complement strand
TAGACATGAAGGTTTCTCCTTTGTTGTGTGTGTTTCAGCGAATACATTTTAACAAAGTTGAAGCCTTTTTGGTATGTTTTTTTACTTTCACCTATTAGGTGAAATGCGCTACGACTTGCAATGCTTGGAATTGCTGGTATTATGGTGCTGCTTTGGATTTACATGAATAATTGAGGATAAATTATAGCATATAAGAGCATGTAGTTAAGTCGACAATTGCTAGCTACTAATTTAAATTCGAAACCATAAAAATTGGCTCTGACACTCTTAATAGTACGGAGAAATCTAAACTTGAAACTTTGTGTGGTAACCGAACAGCGATTTTAATCAGAAATTTCTAAAGGAGAATAAAATGTACTTATTAGTTTCAACTAGTAAAAAGCCACTTTACCAGCAACTCTATCAGCAAATTCGTGATAAAATTCTAAGTGGTGAACTAAATGCACATACTAAACTGCCTTCATGCCGATACCTTGCGACTGAACTTCATGTTAGTAGAAATACAGTGGATACCGCCTACCAGCAACTTTTATCTGAAGGTTATATTGTTGGCAAAAGCCGTAGTGGATACTACGTGGAAGTAATTCCTAATACTAAATATTCTATTTTTACAGAAGTTACTCCAGATACTACTACTAACGAATTAAAATTGGACAGGGTGCTATACAATTTTCAATATGGCAATCTGAGTCAGCAATCCTTTCCTTTTGTACAATGGCAACAATTGACTAATTTTTGTTTGAAACAATACAAGGAACAGTTTTTAAACTACGGTGACTTGATAGGCGAATCTGGATTACGCCGAGAACTGACAAAATATTTGCATGAATATCGAGATGTCCGATGTACACCAGACCAAATATTGATTACTTCTGGAACGATTCAATGCCTTAGTCTGATTTGTCAGCTTATTAAAAATAAAATAGACACCGTAGCCATGGAGGACCCTGGGTTCTCCGCTGCGTACACAGCTTTTACCAATCACGGTTTTCAGGTCTCACTAGTTCCGGTAAATTATCATGGACTCAACGTTAAAGCCTTACGGAACACCACTGCTAATGCTGTATATGTGACACCTTCACATCAGTTTCCAACGGGACGAACTATGTCGATAGCCCGAAGATTACAGCTTATTGATTGGGCCTATGAACGGAATGCTCTGATTATTGAAGATGACTATAACTGTCATCTTCGCTATGATGTAAAACCAGCGCCGGCTTTACAAGGACTAGCACCAGATAAAGTGATTTACATTGGCAGCTTTTCCAAAATTCTTTCTCCCTCCTTAAGAATTGCTTATATGGTATTGCCGCAAAACTTAGCCTTGTCCTTACAGCAAAAAAGCGAAAATTTTTCTTGTTCAGTACCATTCATCATTCAAAAACCGCTAGAGCTCTTCCTACAGGAAAATCTTTTTGAAGGTCATTTGCGAAAAATACGTCGTCAGTTTAAGAAAAAAAGAGATATTTTATTACATGCACTACAAAAGCACTTCGGCGAAACCATTACAGTATCTGGAGAAAATGCCGGCATTCATATTCTACTAGATGTAAACCAACCGATATCTTCAGCGATTTTGATTGACAAGGCACGTAAGGCTGGCATATATCTTTCTAGCAACAATATCTGGGTAGAATCTTCGCCCAGTAAAATGGGGCGTGTTCTCTTGGGATATGGGGGCATAAAAGATGAGGATATCGATCCGGCTATCAGCCTATTGCGCCAAATATGGCTTAACTGAGTTGAGTTAGTTTATTAGATTGGTTATACAATTTAGAATTTATGAAAAAACATAAGATTGAATACGCTGTTTCTATATTTTTTGAGTAGTTACGCTATCAAACTATACCTATCATTTGACAGATGCCAGTTTAATAAGTTGAGTAATTTCTTTGTGCTTTTTGGTTATAGTATCATAGCCAATGATACAAAATATTCTCTTGTTAGTGACCTGTCAATATCTAACTATCGACAAAACACCAACAGTATCTTTCAATGAGAAATTGCTTCTTCCTAGAGCTTTTTCACATTACGCTTCTTTGTCCCTAACAGCCCGGTTCTTTAACGAATAAAAACCTTTGCAAATAATTTGCCTAAAGCAGCAAAAAAGGAAGTTTTCGCTAAAGAGAAAATTAGCAGAGCAAGCCAAATGCAGGAAAAGGAAATAAACTGAACCGATGTAAAAGCCTCCTGATAAAGAAAGATACCAAGCAACAATGTTAAAGTGGGCGTTATATATTGGATTACCCCTAAAATGCTAAATGGCAATTTATTGGCGCCATTGGCAAATAATAATAAAGGGATTGGCGTTATAATGCCTGTACCAATCAAAAAAATTGATGTTGGTGTAAGCGAAATATAAAAAAAATGCACACATGTTGTTTCTAAATAAAATAAATAGGCACAAGCAATCGGAGCAATCAGCATCGTTTCTAGCGTGACCCCCGTAATGGGACTGATCATTACCATCTTTTTACATAATCCATATAAAGAAAAACTGCCAGCCAGCGCTAAAGCTACCCAGGGAAGAGAACCAAAATTCCAAGTCAAGTAACCGACAGCAGCTCCAGCTAACAAAACCGCAAAATTCTGCCAAACATTCAACCGCTCGCTCAATACCCCTACACCTAATAAAACATTTACAAGCGGGTTGATATAATAGCCCAGGCTTGTTTCAATTATGTGGCCTTCATTGACAGCCCAAATATAAACAAGCCAATTCAAACTAATTAATAGGGCTCCGCAAATTACGATAAATATTTTCTTAGGCGAAGATACAATGGTTTTCACTTCTTCGATAAACTCCCGATGACGACGAAGTAAAAAAATCAAACAAATCATAAAAACTAAAGACCAAAGAATGCGGTACGCTAAAATCTCTGGTGCCGAAACGTTCCTTAGCAGTCTCCAATAAACAGGCAAAACGCCCCATATAACATAGGCACCCACAGCCGCAACTAATCCCGAATTATCTTGTAATTTCATAAAACCCTCCATCCTGCCACTACGGTCAGTGACATAAATAGTAATGAAAAATGGCCTGCGGCTTCACTGCTTTTAGGGAGAAGACACACTAAAAAAGTATGATAAAGTAAAGTCATATGTTGCACTGATTTTCTTAAATCAGTATAAAAACCAATGCAAGAACATCTTTTAAACACAAATAAGTAGTTCTATAATACCGTACCCTAATTATTGCTTTAACTAACTGTTAAATGTGAACTGATTCAGCCAATGCTTTCTTCCCCCTATTGATAGAAGGAAGCTATACTACGAAGTTGTATACTATTTTCACTATCAAGTTACGATTTGCACTGAGTAAACAATTCTGGGGAGAACAGTAAATCCTGTTCTCCCTAGAATTACAAACTATTTATATAAGTTTGGTTTCATGATCATAGCTAATCTCTATCTAGAATAATGATTCAATAGCTGCTACTGGACATAGTTTGGCACACGGACCTATACCGACACAACGTTCAGGTTGAATCATGAATTGGGTTTCGCCTTCTACAACCGCACCAAATGGGCAAACCTTCATACATTTACCACATTTGATACATTTAGCAGTAATTTTTCGATGCACAGGTAGTCCAGCCAACCGTCTTTGTACGCTTTTCCAAGCTTCACCATATTCCAATATTTCACCAGCTTTAAAAAAAGCATCCCGTCCAGCTGTTTTATAGGCAATATGCATTGCTGCATCGTACCCCGCCGTAACGCCAGCTGCCGTGATAATCCGACCATTATCAATAAATCGCTCATCTTTTTTTAGCGTTATTGTAGGATCAATAGCTAATAAAGCATCAAAAGCAAGATGATGTGTTGTAGCCGGTGACTCTTTAAGTAATCCTGCCTTTGCAAGTAATAAAGCTCCGCTACACACAGAGAAGGTAATCTCTGCATTTTTGCTCTGATTTTGTAGCCAATCAATTACATTTGTATTAGATAATAGTGCTTCTGTTATTCGACCACCAGGAACAACCAATATATCAATTGTGGGACAATCGCTAAAATCATATTCAGCCTTGAACACTAATCCTCCCGCACTAACATGTATATCTTTCTTAGTTTCGCTGACGGTAAAAACGTCATACATGGTATGTGATGTCTTATATAGCGTGGTTTGTTTTTCAGGATGTCCGGAATCTACAGCAGTAAATACATCATAAGGTCCAATGAAATCAGTTGGCTCAACACCATCAAACAAAAATATGCCTACGTTCAAGAATACTTCATTGTTATTCATAACTTCTAACCTCCACTTTTTATTATCTGTGCACATGATAGTTAATATTAAAACATGTAAACTATCTTTCGTAAAAGGGCCAGATTTGAAAAAAGAAAAGAGGCCAGTCTTCTCCATATCTATTTCCGGGTTACCGATGATTTCTAAGTCCTTTCTTGTGTCATTGCCGTATGGAAGGCAGATTGTAATCATAGAATACTGGTCCAGGAATTCGGGACGATGCTATGGCATACATCCGGAGCCACTGAGAAATATTCACCATTTTTGCAGACATATTTTCTGTTGCCAATCGATATAGATAGGGAACCCTGGGTGATTATCCCGATAATATAATGATCAATATGCGTATGAGGAGGATAGACTATATTTATTTGTTTAAGGCGTATTACTTCTATTCCCGTTGAAGTATCTTTCAGAAATTCTAATTTTTCCATAGATGATTTTAGACATCATTGTTCATTCCGTGAATTAGTCTTATAGCATTTGCAGGCTAGAGCGTGTACCAGACCATTTACAAGGGTAAGCTGAAATACTGAATGGTTGGTCGGTGGAGAATACTGCATTCTTAGTATAAACGTTTCATCCTAAAAGGTATGACGTTGTGTCGATGGAAATATTGTTGTTGGAGAAAAACTTTGCGCCAATATTCATCCGATGGATGTTTTGGCAATAGTCACAAAATCCCATTTTTATTTGTTCTTTCCAAACGGTTGTTTAGGACAATATATTGTGAGATTTATTTGAAATTAAAGGAGAAAAGTCTTATAATATAGAAAAATATAAATGTTTTTGCATAAACTGAGCAAAGCAGATTTTTGTTGCTTTGTTATGTCTATAGAGAGACTTATTCGGTACGCTTGAAGCAGGAAACTGTCGGGATTTTTGTGAGAAAATGCAGGACAATCAATACGAAAAGAAGTGGCGAAATGGTGGACGCTGGACAAAGCAGAGAAATGGCTGAGACAATAAAATTTCGCATAGGGGCAGAGCTTTATTAGGCGACGGAACAAGCAGGAAGTACTTGTTTTCGTCGCCTGTTTTTGTGTTATGAAAGGGATAAATACTTAGCGAAAAGAGAAAGCCGAAAACGTCATACGATCGTTTATGTAGTTTCGGCAGTTTAAAGGAGAAAAACATGAACTATTATATTAAATATCCGTCAAAAAATAATAATGTAACAGAGCTATGGTCTGCTGCACGACTGCCTTTTGACCCGAAAGACTGGCGTCGGGACATGAGAAAAGATGTAAAAAACGCTATTCGGGAAATGACGATGAAAGAAGGAGAGCTATTATATGCTCACTATAATTCTTCCAGTCAGGCGGTTTGTGATATAGACAATGTTCTTTTTTACAATGTGGGAACAGGTGCTTTTAAAAATATTTGCCAAAATGGATTTTTAATAGAACGAGGCTATAAAAATGTTGTCCTGCCTGCAGAACGGCAGGAAGAATATAGTCATTATCAGCAATATGTATTGGTCGAAAAAACACAAAAATCTCAATACTGGCAGGAAAAGCGTGTGCTTGCTTCCTGGAAAGAAATTGTTCTGGAGAAAATGCCAACCCGGCCGCATCAATATTGGCAAATTATGAAAGAAAATCGAATGCTTGTTGACGCTTTACCTTATAGTGGACGGTATGGCATTGAGATTATGATGCATATGCCCGCTGGTCATAAATGGAATTTTGCTGGACTTATAAAACCGATGCTTGATGGTATTATTGCTTCTTTACATTTTTATACTGGAGACCAGTTGAATGAAGTATCGCAGAGACTGGCAACGGTACTGGCTGATGAACCCAAAGAAATTTCAAACATGCTGCTTGATCAAAATAAAGCGGTATTGGGAGGTCGCTGCCTGGTACATCCATTTTGTAAATTTGTGCAGTGGAGTCCGGTAGATGATCAATGTGTATTCATAAGACTGATTAAAAACGTTGTTCCTGAAAATAAAATTACGATGGATGGAAAGGTATTTGCGGTTGAATGAAAAACGAAAATTATAGATGGATTATTTAAAAATAATATATGATTTTGGAGGAGCAGCAGTGGATAACGATATAAAGCATTTTGAGAAAGAATTCTGCAGGTATTTTTCGGATATTCAATTTAGAATGGGTATTTATGATAAGGCAAAAAAGGAAATGGATATACATCTTGCAAGTGAGTTTAATGTATTCGAATATATTAATCCGAATGAAAATGGATTGTCCGATATATTTGCAGACTTATTAGACCCAAAAGGTAAACACGGGCAAAAGGATATGTTCTTAAAAAGTTTTTTAAATATCATCAAGCAACCCCCAAAAATTAGTTTAATGAATTGCAAAATCATTCGTGAAGATACTACAAACTATATTAGAAATAATTTACGGCGAATCGATATTACATTGAATTTTGAAGATGGTTTTATGATCGGAATTGAAAATAAGCCATGGGATACGGAACAAGATAACCAACTACAGGATTATCAGGAACATTTAAGAAAAAAACATGGAGAGAATTGGTGTCTGGTTTATGTATCTGGTGATGGGTCAGAACCAGTCAGTATAAGAAAAAAACTTAAAGAACAGCTTGCTGAAACAGGAAAGCTGGTTGTATTATCGTATGAAGATGGTGTTATAAAATGGCTGACTGAATGCTATAAAGAATGTAAGGCAGAGCGGGTACGTATTTTTATTCAAGACTTTATTAAATACATTGAAGAGAATTTTGAGAATGTATCTGAGTGTATGGAGGGAACTGACTGACAATGAAAAATGAAAAATGGAATTTGATTGTCGAACATGCTTTATTAAATGAAGACAATTTATTATTGTCATTGGAGATGTTTGAAGCATTTGAGGAAGTAATGAATAGGCTTATTAGTGAGTTTTTAAAAGACCTGGAGATTGAGCTTTTATTAAGTTTGGGAAGTGAATGGACCATCGAAAACCGGTTTGAAGACAACACATTTAAAAAGTGGACATTTGGTATTCAAAAAAAGGAATGGCAGGGAAATTATATAATTGGTATTAATCCAGAAAATGGAAAACTTAGAAATTTTACCTTTTATACATGGAGAGATGAAGCTATCTTTAAAAGTCCAATAACTGAGGTAACTAAAATGCTTAATGAAAATTATAGAAAAGGTAGAACCTATCAATTGAATGATTGGTATCAATCCGTAGATAAAGATTATTTGAATTGGATGGAGGCAGATACGTTACGCAGGTTATATCATAAAAAAGAATTTGTAGCTTATTTTAAAGAACAGTTTTTACTACTAAAAGATATTGTTGAACCGATTATTGATAAAAAAATGAAAAACCATACAGGATTATCGATGCAAAAACAAGTAGTGAAATAATAGGTGCTGGATAAAACACACTAACACAATATGCCATGGTGATTCCAATGCTGATCTGATTACGTATAACGAAGGAGTTAGAAATGAGTACCAAGACAACTTTTTCGGGGAACGATGTTATGTTTTTCTTCGGAAAATTCAAATTCAAGCTATATATATTTGCTTTATGCCTAATAGTGGTACTAGGGTGTTCCTATATGATAAACCAAGGTCATGAATATAAAAGAGAGTTCAATTTAATAAGGCACCCCCAAAATGTAAAAATTGTTAAATCAGAACTTAGTAATATTCAGTTCAAAATTTTAGGTAGCAGCGAGCGTTCAGATACTATATTGCAGTTTTATAATGATGAACTTAAAGAGAATGGATGGGCATTTATCTATGAAGGGAAGATTCCGGAAGTGGAGCGGAAGACAGGAATAACAGGAAAAAATTTTCGATATTGCATTTATACGAAGAGCAATTTGAAACTGACTATTAGTTGGTTGGATACGCCGGACAGACATGTAAATTACTATACAATGGAGATGATGGCAAAGTAAAAATCGTTTTTCCTTTTACATAAGTGCAATGCTATTCAGGAATGATAAGCAGAAAAGATTTTTAAAAGATGGTTTTTCTTGAAAAGCTGGGTTCAAAGTCTTATAATATGTAGAACACATAAATGGTTTTGAATAAATTGGAAAATGTAAGTTTTGTTGGTTTAAACTATCGATAGAAAGATCATTTGGAACGCTTGAAGTAGGAAGCTGTCGGGATTTTTGTGAGAAAATGCAAGACAATCAATACGAAAAGAAGTGGCGAAATGGTGGATGCTGGACAAAGCAGGAAAAGTAGACTGGATAAACAAAATTTAGTATATTGTGGGACTT
>JBAYAD010000106.1:0-8537 GCA_041669965.1 Selenomonadaceae bacterium | reverse complement strand
GCTTTCGATCCGTTTGCTTTAGAAGCCTGCGTTTCGAAGTGTGTTACTGTGTTCACCAGCAACTTGTATTATGATACAGTATCTTACATTAATTGTCAACTGTTTTTAAATCTTTAATGCAATAATATAAAATTCAACTAAAAATTCATCATTTTTCAAATACAAGTTTATGATCATAAAACAAAAAAGCACTGCTTTAATATTAGCAGCACTTCTTTTTTTCATTTCAGATTTATTTTTAGATATTCATATCATTTTCTTATCATCTTCTATTACCAGACACCCGCTGTCATTCACCGTTGCTTCTATTATAGTTTCGCCAACTCCAGATTTCTGGTACAAGAAATAATACAAACCGACACACAAAAGCGCCAGAACTGCAGTAACTATATAGATTCCCTGAAAACCAATCAATGGAAGCAGCTCGCCCAACAAGAACGGCCCTATGCCCAGTCCAAGATCCAAAGCTATAAAATAGGTAGCTGTCGCTACTCCCATACGATAATTCGGTGATAACTTAACACATAATGCCTGTCCATTTGACATAAACGTGCCATATCCCAAACCAACAAAGACACCTGACAGCAAGAGAACCGCACCTGAGTGTGCTTGGCTTAAAACAAATAAGCCAACAGCCAGAAAAATATAGGATGGGTACATTACAAAATGCTCTCCCTTACGATCAAAAACAATCCCTGTAAATGGTCTTGATATCGTTATAACAAGGGCATAAACCACAAAGAAAAAAGTCCCAGCTTCAAGCAAATGAATTTCTTGTACATAGGCCGCCAAAAAGCTTAATACACTTGAATAACAAAAACCCATAAAAAGCCCCACAACAGCAATCGGGAAAACACGTTTCTCAATAAAATTATCAATGCAAAAGGATTTTAGTCTTGCTTTCTCTTTTACACTAAGCTCTATTTCCCTGACTTCTAAGAAAAATACAGCTCCCAGACAAAACAGCAATAAAGCCACACAACATTCAATAATAAAAGTAAAACTCATATAAGCATGAAGAAACATTCCAAGAAAAGGTCCTACAGCCGCAGCCAAACTTGTACTTAAGCCATAATAATTAATGCCCTCTCCCCGGCGTGCTTCCGGTACGATATTTGAAACAATTGTACTTGTCGCTGTCGATGCAATACCATAACCAATCCCATTAAAGAAACGTACAGCATAAAGAACAGCTAAACTGCCTAACGAAAAATAAAATAATGTCGTGATAAAATAGAACAATATCCCTACATATAATGTTTTTTTTCGGCCATACAGCTCAATCGATCGCCCCACAAACAGCCGGGCCAGCAGTGTTCCTAATATAAAAATACCCGAAGCCAGTCCCGCCTCGCTTAGAGATGCTCCCAACGTATCCTTTGCTACAACAGTAATAATTACCATCAATAAATAATAAATAAGATAGATTAAAAAATTAACTATCGTATCCAATAAAAAATCTTTTGTCCATAATTTGGTTTTGCTCATGTTCTTTACCATCCTCATTTGTATTTTTCTACATTAAAGATTGTATACAACATAGCCTTTTTTGTATAACAGAATAAACAGATAGCTGCCATCGATAAAATGAATATCACTTTACCGATAGCAGCTTTATTTGCCCCGTCATTTATTTTTTTGATTCAGTTTCATGATATAATTAATAAAAATTTTCATCGCCCAATATTTTGGATTCTCTTTTTTATACAGAAGATATACCTTCAAATTCAACGGTGTTTTGATTTTATAATAACCGCTTTCAATACCAAGTGCATTCAACAGACGTTCTGGCAAAAGCGCTGCCGCCCAATTTTGCTGACAGTAATAAATAACCGCATAGGGCGTCGACAAACGAGCCGAGACTAGAGGTGTTTTCCCCGTTGGCTGGAAATAACGCTGTAACATCGCACTCATAAAATATTTAGGTGGATATTGTACCAGCGGGAATTTCAACATCCTCTCTCTGCTCATCTTCTCCGGTAAATCCTTAATTCCCGGTGCATAATAAACAACATTATCGCTGCGAAAACAAGTTTTAATATAGCCATTGAGATCAATATCTTTCAATAAAAAAGTCGAGCCGATATCAATTCGATCATCTTTTAAATCCTGCAAAAGTTCTTCTTCTTCCATATCGTAAACATTGATAAAAATATTGGAGTTGTTCTTTTGAAAGTAGACCACGTGCTGATTCATTAGGACATCTCCCAGCGTTGTCAAAACACCAATCTGCAAGTCCACTGAACCTTCCCCTTGAAAATTTCGTACTTCATAAATACTTTCCGACAAAGAGTCCATGATAGGACTGACTCGTTTAAGAAATATTTCGCCTTCTGATGTCAAATCACTACCACGGTTTGAACGCACAATAAGCTTCACTCCAACCAGTTCCTCAAGCTTTTTCATCTGTGAACTAAATGCTGACTGTGTGATATTCGCATCCTTAGCTGCTAGCGTAAAATTCCGCACTTTTCCATAGATAATAAAGTTTTCCAACTGTTGTATACTTGGCTTTTCTTCCATACGAAACCTCCATTGTCCCTGCGATATAAAACTCCTTCGGTTTAACTGGTTTTAATTATATCGTAAACCGGACCGGGGGCCATCAAAACAAATCTATCCTTCACGGGTTATATCTTGTCTTATAATTCAGCTTCATTTTCAGCAATAAGTTTAAATTTTGCTGCTCGTGACATCTTTTTAATTTGCCATTCGCGGCGTTGTGCTTCCTGCTTTGATAAAAACTTTTCTATATATCTAAGCTTCACTGGTATACGCGTACGTGTATACTTCGCCCCTTTTTTCGCATTATGCGCGGCCAGACGCTTTTCCACATCATTCGTCCAACCTGTATAGAGAGAGCCATCCGCACATTCAACAATATAGGTATAGGCCAGCATTTTATTTTTTATCTTCGATCGTAATCTTCTGGATTACAACATCTTCCAATGGTTTATCCTGAAAATCACATTCTACCTTACCAATCGCTTTAACAATATCCATACCCTTTATAACCTTGCCAAATACTGCATGATGTCCATCAAGCCAAGGCGTTGCAGCCAATGTAATAAAGAACTGTGAACCGCCTGTATTCGGACCAGCATTTGCCATAGACAGTATGCCTTCAGAATCATGCTTTAGATCTTTATTGAATTCATCCTTAATCGTATAGCCAGGTCCCCCTGTACCTGTACCATTCGGATCGCCCCCTTGAATCATAAAGCCATCGATAACACGATGAAAAATAAGACCATCATAAAAACCTTTATCTACAAGATCAATAAAGTTCTTTGTTGTGTTTGGTGCCTTGTCTTCAAATAATTCAACCTCAAATTTTCCCTTGTTTGTTTCAAATATTGCAATACGATTTTGCACAGTAATCTCTCCTTTTTTTCCATTTTGAGCATTTGCCGAACCAAAACAGCCAGTTGTAACGACCATTAAAGCCAACAAAATAAAAACAAAAGATTTCTTTTTCATAGAAACCCTCCCTTATTTTTTAAATTCACGTGATTCTCCGGAAGCAATTGGCACCCAGCAAGGGATCACTTTCCCTGTTGGAAAAAATTCTTTTCCCGGTTCCCATGCCCCATAGCCAACACGATGCATGCCAATAAGTTGCTTCACATTTGTTCGACGACAAAACTCCCTGGCTCCGTCTTCAGCAAATTCCTCTAACCGCCCATCAAGTGGAAAAAACGCAACATCTGCCTCCAACCCATCAAGGCGCTTCATCTGCTTCATAAAGCCATTTTTCGCCAAGGAATTGTTTTCAGCTGTATCACCCTTCCAATGCCACCAATTAAAATCACCAGCATGAAAAATACGCCAGCCATTTTTTTCTACGAGAAAAGACGTTCCCGCATCTGTAGAATCATATGAAGAAATCTTTATCCGATCATCTTTATAGCTGTCATATGTTTTCAGATAAACAATTTTTTCTGCCGGCAATTGACGGACACGCTTCGTTCGACGAATATCGTAACTCAAAAAATACCTTGTCGTACAGTCTGCAAAGTCCTTAATACGTGGATCAAAGTGGTCAAAATGTGCATGGGAAGCAAAAAAATAGACTTCTTCACAATCTTTGATCGTTTCTGCGATGCTTCCCGCCGGGTCTTCATAAGCATCAAAAACCAAGGCGCACGCTTTCGTTTTTACAATAAAACCGCTGTTAAGCAAATATGTAATTTTCATAAACAAAACTCCTTATTCCTCGTTATGAAACATGATATATTATAGCATCTCAAACTTTTTCTGTCACGGGCACAATCGCAAATTTTTCAACATCGACGAGTCCCATATCTGTAAGCTTAAGTGCTGGAATAACCGGCAAACTTAAAAATGCCAGTGTAAGAAATGGATCATAATGTTCATAGACACCAAGATCATATGCTTTTTTCTTCAACGATGACAGCTTTTCCTCAACTACTATAACGCTTTCTTTTGACATAAGTCCCGCTATAGGCAAAGATAAAGCCCCAACGACCTTACCATCCACAACAATCGTTATACCGCCGCCAATTCGTTCAAGTTCTTTTGCCGCCAAAACAATATCTTTATCATTTTCGCCTATGATAATAAGATTATGTGAATCATGTGCAATCGTTGAAGCAATTGCCCCTTTCTTCAAACCAAAACCATGTACAAGCCCTGTCCCAATGTTTCCTGTTGCATGATGCCGTTCAATTACCACAAGCTTCAAAATATCTTGTCCAACATCGGCCACCGCTTCATTCTGTTCTACTTTTACCTTCATTTTAAGATTTTTTGTCACGATTTGATAAGGTATGAGTCCAATGACTTGAGCAGTATCACCTTGCTGCATCGAAATCTTTAGCTTTTCCAAGTCAATTGAAGCAATGTGCATTGTCTGCTCGATTTCTTTTGGCACCTTGCTTTCACCTTTAATCATTGTTTTTCCATTCTCGGCAACAAGAATACCTCCCTTGAAAACCATAAACGGTTGCCAGGAATGATCCTTAAAGACAAGAAGATCTGCCTTATATCCTGGAGCAATAGCACCTACATCCGTAAGTCCAAAATAACGCGCTGTATTAATTGTTGCCATCTGCAGCGCAGCTGCAACTGATGTCCCTCTCTCAACAGCCATTTTTACCATATGATTGATATGTCCCTCCCTAAGGAGATCTGTCGGATGACGATCATCTGCCGCAAAGCAGCAAAACTGTGCTGTTGACGAATTGACCACCGATAATAATGCCTGTAGATTTTTTGCTGCTGAACCTTCACGCAGCATAACATACATACCAGCCCGCAAGCGTTCTAATGCTTGCTCTTTACTAATACACTCATGATCAGAATCTATTCCAGCAGCCGCATATGCCATAAGATTCTTACCTGACAGCCCAGGTGCATGACCATCAACTCGTTTCTTTTCTGCAATTGATAACTTCGCCAATACTTCCTTATTCCCCGCCAGCACTCCTGGATAATTCATCATCTCACCTAGCCCAAGAACTCGTGGATGATCAATAAGCTCAGCAAGATCTTCTGCCAATAACTTCCCACCGGAATGTTCCAGCTTTGTTGCCGGTACACAAGACGGCAGCATAAAATAGACATTGAGTGGTATATTTTCCGTTGCATCAAGCATATAACGTATACCGGCCATTCCTGTGACATTAGCAATTTCATGTGGATCTGCAATAATAGTTGTTGTTCCAAGCGGCACAACTGCCTTTGCAAACTCCAAAGGACTCAGCATAGAACTTTCAATATGAATATGTCCGTCGATAAATCCCGGCGTTATACGGTATTCGCTAAAATCCATCTCTTTTTTTCCCTTATAGCTTCCCGTACCAGCAATATACCCATTTTCTACCGCTATATCACTTTTAATGAACTCACCCGTAAAACTGTAAAACACCTGTGCATTTTTTAAAACAAGCTGTGCTTTTTCTTCGCCTTTTGCTACTTTTATAAAATGTTCCAGATTCTTCATTTGCTTCATCTATTTTACCTTATTTCCTTCCATTTTCCTGTCATACTCTTCTGTAATTTCATTATCACGCTGCTTGAGCATTGCCTCGATTTTTTGCCCCGGCAAGGTAAAACCGCGTCCCATAACTTCATTTGCACTTAATACAATCATAAAAGCCTGAGAATCAATAACATTTGTCAACATCTTGATTTTTCCGATCTGTGTGAGATTTACAACAACAAAAAGTACATCTTTTTGGTGATGCGTAAAAGCACCTTCCCCTTTCAAAAAAGTTACGCCCCGACCAACTTCTTTTATAATTTCTTCTGCAATAATCTGCGTCTTATCCGATATAAGAATAATTGCCTTTTTATTATTGAATCCTGCAACCACCTTATCCGTAATCATAGCACTTACAAACATTGATATAAGCGTGAACATTGCTGGCATCACACCAAACAAAGCTGCCGCAATACTCATAATAATACAATTAAACGCAAAAATGATACCACCCATATTAAATGAATAAAACTTTTTTAATATGACAGCGACGATATCCAACCCGCCTGAACTGCCGTTCATGCGAAAAATAATACCATACCCAATACCGTTAAAAACACCACCATAAATCGCTGCCAGCATTGTATCTGATACTGCAGCATAAGCGCCAATAAATTGAGTAGCATCGATACACAACGAAAAAACCACTGTACCAAAAACAACATCAATCGTATATTTCGGCCCTAACAGTTTATACGCCGCAAAAAGAAGTGGCAGATTATAAATAAGCATCTGTAGTCCAATGGGTAAATCAAAGAGATAATAGAAAATAATCGCAATACCCGTAATACCGCCACTAAGCAAATGATTTGGCACAAGAAAAAGATTAATTGAGCTGCTGCTAATCAGGCATCCTAGTACGATTACAAAATAGCGCAGTATCATTTTCTTCATTTATATCACCTCAATTATTCATTCGTCTGTACACGACTTGTATCAATGTCCTTTTCACCCATATAGATCGTATTTAAATCATTTTTATTACCCAATTCATCTTCCAGCCGCGCATCGATTTCCGCATCCGTAATCGGTAAGCTTGTGATACGAATCGACAAAAGATACCTATCTGTTGGCTCTGCCTGCAGCATAAGTCGATTCTGACGATTTTTTTCACTCGTATAAATATAGTAAGTTTCACCATTGATAAAGGTTCGTTTGACCTTACCATAGACTTTTGCCAGCTTATAAGGCGTTGCACCAAGCTTTACACCATCACGCGCTTCATATCTGTCACTCTTGATTTGTATATCAACCACACTATTATTTTTTACTGCAACACCGATTTGTAACTTATCCTTATATGTATAATATGTTACCATTGCTCCCTGTGACAAAAGCTGTTTATCATAAAGTGGTTCACCAAGAATCTTTATCATTTTTTCATACGAATCCCCTAAAGCAACTCCTTTATAGGCAAAATCTTCAGCAATAGTTGCTGCTGCTGCCGTCGCGGTTGCACAAAGCAGGCAAAAAACCATTACGATTAAAACTTTTTTCATATTGCTCTCCTTACAAAACCATATATTATCTATTTCAGTTTTAGTGCCGCCAATGCATCAGCCAAAGCGGTATTCACTGGTTCCGCTGCTTTCTGTTCATGCATATAGCGGGCAACTTCTCCTTTTGATATGCGTCCAGCACTTGTTTTTTCCTTACGTGTCTGAAAAGCTGACAGTTTTTCCCTATAACCGCAAGAACAAAAAAAGCTTTTATTTTCACCATCGCCGCGCATTTCCATTTTTTTATGACAATTTGGACAGCGTGCATTTGTCAAGGTTGTAATCGTTCGACGATAGCCACATTCACGGTCCTGACATACAAGAACTTTACCATGTTTTCCATTGACTTCCAATAAAAATTTTCCACATTCAGGACAGGATTTTCGTGTTATATTGTCATGATGAAATTTCGCCGTAGAATCTTTAATTTCATTTATGAGCTTCCTTGCATACTCTTTTATATCCGAAATAAACTTCTCGTTTTGCAGTCGTCCATCTGCGATTGCACTTAGCTGCTGCTCCCACCTGGCTGTAAGTGATGGTTCTTTAAGCTCCTTCGGCACAAGGTCTAAAAGCTGATGCCCTTTTGCCGTCAAATAAATATCCTTTCCTCTTTTTTCCATGAGGAATGTATTAAACAGTTTTTCAATGATATCTGCCCTTGTCGCTACCGTGCCAAGACCACCGGTTTCACCAATCATCGACTTCAGTGCCTTGCTTTCACCCGCCATATACTTAACCGGATTTTCCATTGCACCCAAAAGTGTGCCTTCATTGAAGTGAGCCGGTGGTTTTGTCTTGCCTTGTGTGATCTGCAGCCGCTCGATTAAAATCTTTGTTTTTTCTTCGATTTTCGGTAAAAGCTGTTCAGACAGAAGCTCCGCTTCGTCCTCATCATCGTTTTCATAAACCTCACGCCAGCCAAGTACTTTGACGATACGCCCTTGTGCTGCAAAAACCGCATCTCCAGCCACAGCTTCCAGCGTTGTCTGTTCATATTCATACGGTGGATAAAGCACCGCAATAAAACGCCG
>JBAYAD010000105.1:0-8661 GCA_041669965.1 Selenomonadaceae bacterium | reverse complement strand
TCGTTGACAAGTATGGTGCGGATACGCTTCGATTCATGCTCATTACCGGCAATACACCAGGGAATGATATGCGCTTTTATTGGGAACGTGTTGAGTCAACACGAAACTTTGCCAATAAACTTTGGAATGCGTCACGTTTTATGCTTATGAACCTCGAAGGTTTCGATAAGAGTTTTGTGCCAAAAGAGGAGTCTTATACGCTTGCAGATCGTTGGATATTGAGCCGCTATGCCAGAACGGTAGATTCTGTAACAAATAATTTGGAAAATTTTGAGCTGGGAGAAGCTGGTCGTACAATCTATGAATTTATTTGGAATGAATTTTGCGATTGGTATATTGAGCTCTCAAAGGCACGTCTCTATGATAGAGAGAACGTATGTCCACGTCAGACGGCACAATATGTACTTGGCTATGTACTTGAACATACATTACGTCTTTTGCATCCATTTATGCCGTTTATTACGGAAGAAATCTGGCAGCATATTCCACATGAAGGTAAAAGCATCATGGTGTCAAAATGGCCGGCAGATGAAGCGTCGAAACTTAGTGATAAAGCGGAAAACGATATGACGACAATTATGGAGACCATCAAGGCTATACGTAATATGCGTGCGGAAGTCAGTGCAGCACCAGGCAGAAAGAGTGAGGTTATTCTGTTCTTTACAGATGAGACGCTGTGTGAAGTTTTTGCGAAGAATGAAAACTATCTTACCGTTCTTGCTGCAGCTCAGCCGATAACCATATTGGCTGAAACTGCCAATAAGCCACAAAATGCTATGGCAGCTGTTGTAAATGGCGTAGAAATCTACCTGCCGCTTAAAGGGCTTATTGATGTTGAAAAAGAAAGTGCCCGGCTAAATAAAGAACTCGAAAATCTTGATAAAGAAATAAAACGGGTAACAGGTAAGCTTAGTAATGCAGGGTTTATATCAAAAGCTCCGGCAGATGTTGTAGAAAAAGAACGCGAAAAACAAAATGGCTTTGAAGAAAAGCGTGTAGCAGTACAGGAACGTTTGACATATCTGGCTGCCTTGTAAAGGACTTGAAAGAATGAATTATCAGGAATCTTTGGATTATCTGGAAGGCTTGAATAAATTTGGTTGTAAGCTTGGTCTGGTGCGTATTACACGCCTTTTGGAACTCCTTGATGATCCGCAGCACCGCTATAAAACAATTCATATTACAGGTACAAATGGCAAAGGGTCGACTTCTGTCATGCTGGCGGGTATCTTTACACACTCGGAAATCAAAACGGGACTCTATATATCGCCACATCTCGTATCGTATACAGAGCGTATGCAGATCGATGGGCAGCCAATCAGTGAGGCGGACTTTGCTGATTGCATTGATGTGGTAAAGACTTTTGTCGATCAAATGATTACTGAGGGCGAAGAAAGTCCGACACAGTTTGAGGTGCTCACAGCAATGGCATTTTTCTACTTTGCAATAAAGCATGTAGAGTATGCAGTCATTGAGGTAGGCCTTGGCGGTTTACTTGACTCGACAAATGTTATTGTGCCAGAAGCATCTGTAGTTACGAATGTGACTTTTGAGCATGCAGATCGTTGCGGCGGTACGCTGGAAGGTATTGCACATCATAAAGCAGGTATTATAAAAGAAGGAGTTCCTGTTATTACAGCAGCACAGGGTTCTGCTCTTATGATATTGCAGGCCGCAGCGCATAAAAAAAATGCAGATATCTTTGTTGCTGGCGAAGATTTTGCTTCTTCATTTATATCTTTTGATGGAAGTATGCAGTATTTGGAATTCACTTCAGAAATTCTTGGTGTTGCGAAGCAGGAATATGCATTGCAGATGCTTGGTGAACATCAAATTGAAAACAGTGCGTTGGCAATTATGACAGCGCATGTCATCCATAATATGGATGCGCGGATTACAATGGAAAGTATAGCTAAGGGCTTAGAACTTGCAGTTTGGCCAGGGCGATTTGAAAAAATTAATCTTGATGGGCAGGATATTATTATTGATGGTGCCCATAATCCTGCTGGAATGAAAGTGCTGCACCGCAATCTTGATATATATTTTCCGGCAAGAGGACGTGTCATTCTTTTAGGGATTCTCAAAGATAAAGATATTGATGCGATGCTGGAAGAACTTTTACGACCGAACGATACAGTGGTCATAACTGTGCCGCAATCTGACCGGGCTTCAGACCCGGATGTGGTTGCACATAAGATAAAAACACAGCATATTGAAGTTCATAAAGATCCTCGAGAGGCACTGGAACGTTCACTGGAGCTAGCCAATAAGGAAAGAATTCTTTGTGCAGCTGGTTCACTTTACCTCATCGGCGCTTTACGCCAAATGGTATTGAGTAAAAAAATGTGAAGAAAAAAAGGGAAACCAGCTATCAGGGTAGAATGCTTTATAATATCTATGATGGACAAGGTTTCTCTTTTGTTTTGTTGCGGAAAATGATTTAAAAAGGTGAGAGTGTGAATATATTTAGACAAAAAAGAATAACGACAATACTTGATCGATTGATTTTTTATGCAATTCTGGCAATGGTGTTTTTTTTGGCACTGGAGCCAATGATTGCGACAGCAGGATTGATTGCAGGTATGTTACTCTATATTATCAAGATATGCATTTTGCATGGGGTTCGGTTTCGTCGTACATTGTTTGATATACCAATTGGAATATTTCTTCTTTTTGGTATTCTTTCAG
This sequence comes from Selenomonadaceae bacterium, assembly GCA_041669965.1. Taxonomy (GTDB): domain Bacteria; phylum Bacillota; class Negativicutes; order Selenomonadales; family Selenomonadaceae; genus UBA1792. The sequence continues at coordinate 5,973 of JBAYAD010000105.1, read as the reverse complement.
TCCCAATGTCCCCAGATCCCGGCTTTAGTTTTTATAATTTTTATAATCTTGCTGGTCGGTATGTGCTGACCTATATACTTGTTATACAAAATGTAACAACAGTAAGTCAGATAAAAAAGATTGTCTGTGCATTGGCAGTCTCCGCGTTTATTGTTGTTTTATACGGTTTTTATCAGTACGTTTTTGGTGTTGATATTAGTACGATGAAGTGGGTAGATGGCAATGCGTTTCCTGAGCTTAAGACGCGTGTGTTTTCTACATGGGTGAATCCAAATATTCTTGCGTGCTATCTGGATATTGCCTTATGCATTGTGTTTGGTTTTTTTGTTATGATGAGGCAGAAACGAACACGCTGTATTCTTGCCGGAGGGTTTGTCCTGTTGGCAATTTGTTTGGCGATGACATATGCGCGCGGGGCATGTTTGTCAATTGCAGTTGTTTTGGCTGGGTATGGTCTGTTTAAGGATCGGCGTATTTTGTTTGGGTGCATTGCTTTTGCAACGGTTCTTCTTATTATTGATACGACACTTGCTGAGCGTCTTGCATCTATATTTACTAAAGTTGATACATCCTCGGAGATGCGGTTGGCACTGTGGGAAAGTACGGTAGCAATGATTATAGATCATCCATTACTGGGGATTGGCTGGGGTGCTTACTGGATGGTCTACCCGGAGTATGATTTCTATATTAATAATGTTGCTGTACGAATTGTACATGCACACAATATGTATCTGAACTATGTAGCAGAGATTGGATTTGTTGGCGCAGCGGGATTTTTTTGGTATTTTTTTGGTACGATGTGGCTGGCACTGTCATCACGGTATTTGCGCGAGTCGGCTTTTTTAAACGGACTTCTTCTAGGACTTGGATTGGCAGTGCTGTCTATTGCATTCAATGGTCTTACGGATTATGTGCTTTTTAATATTCCATCATCAATGTTGTTTTGGCTTATTGCTGCGATGATTGTGCTTATTGAAAAAAATATGGTAAATTAAAAGTAAATTAAACAGATAATAGGGAGAGGTTTTCCTGTTTGATGAAAATGGAGGATTTTAAGGTGAAAGATCAAATTATAATTTCCAAGGCAACGATTGATCGTCTGCCGCTTTATTTTCGTACACTCAGACTGGCACAGGATGAGGGTATTGATATCATATCTTCAGATGAACTTGGCCGCCGTTTGAGTATTACGCCGGAACAGATTCGTAAGGATCTTGCATCTTTTGGACAGTTTGGCAAGAAAGGCGTAGGCTATTATGTTAATGAGCTTAAGCGTAATGTTGGAGAAATCCTTGGACTTGATAATCACTGGAATATTGCTGTAGTCGGTATTGGGCATCTTGGGGCAGCTCTTGCAAACTATCAGAATTTTGTGACACTTGGTTTTAATCTGGTAGCTCTTTTTGATCAGGACCCAAATGTTATTGGCGCAACAGTCAATCACGTAAAAGTAGAGGATATTTCACAACTTGATACGATCATTAAGCAACGCAATATTCAGATCGGGATTATTGCAGTACCTGCAGCGTTTGCTCAGGGGATCGCGGATCAATTTGTTAAAGCAGGTATACGAGGAATTTGGAACTTTGCACCGATTAAAATGAAGGTGCCGGAATCCATGCATATTGTCAATGAAGATTTATCAGTTGGGCTTAGTAGTTTGTCGTATCATATTACAAGAAAATAACAAAAATTTGCGAGAAAAAAAACTAAATTATTTTATAAAATTTTAAAAATCGCATGAGTTCAATAAAATCAAATACACTTTGAACTTTTTTTCACAAATGAGATGAAAAAGCCATCAAGAATAATACCTATCTATCTTGACGGCTTTTCTTTGTAGTGGTATGCTTGTCAATGGGATATAAGTGATACATTGTGTTATGATAATCTTTAATTATAAGACACTCGTTTAATAAATACTGATTATGGTTGTAACGAATGTTGGTTAGTTTTGGATTGTTTTGCATGCAAATACCCCAAAAAGACTAAGGGTCAGTTGTTTTGACCTTAATGAGGGAGGATTTATCAATGATCGATATTCTTGATCGCGTACGCAATAAAGCATTGCAGGCAAAGATCGTTAGTGCTGAAGAAGCTGCGGCTTTTATTCAGCCTAATATGAACATTGGTACAAGTGGATTTACCCCATCCGGGTATCCAAAAGCAGTTCCGTTAGCTCTTGCTGAACGCATGAAAAAGGAACCGTTTAAGATTAACTTATGGACAGGTGCTTCTACGGGCCAGGAACTAGATGGTGCACTTGCTGAGGTTCATGGGATTAAAAAACGTATGCCATATCAGACAAACAAGACACTTCGTGCTGAAATCAATAACGGAGAAGTTGATTACTGCGATCTTCATCTTAGTGAATCTGCACAGTTTGCCCGCTATGGTTTTATGGGTGGGAAAATTGATGTAGCGATTGTTGAAGCTTGTGCAATTACAGAAGAAGGCAACATTATTCCAACGACTTCGCTGGGGAATTCTGCCTCGTATGTACAGTCTGCTGATGTAGTTATCGTTGAAGTTAATACAACGCAGCCACTTGATCTTGAAGGAATGCATGATGTATATGTTCCGCTTGATCCACCACATCGCTTGCCCATTCCGGTTGTTAAAGCAAATGATCGTATTGGTACGACGTACATTCCATGTACTCCAGATAAAATTAAGTACATAGTTCCTTGCGATATTAAGGATCATACGCGTGCATTTGGTCCGACGGATGAGGATGCAAAGAAAATGTCACATTTCTTTGTTGAGTTCCTTCATGAAGAAGTCAAAAAAGGTCACTTACCAAAAAACTTATTACCGCTTCAGTCGGGTGTTGGTAACGTAGCAAATGCTGTAATTGGCGGCTTTGTTGATTCGGATTTAAAAGATCTATCTGTTTATACTGAAGTTATTCAGGATGGTATGTTTGATCTTATCGATGCCGGCAAGCTTACGTTTGCATCAGGCACAGCTTTGTCACCATCACCAGATGGACTGGAACGCTTTTATAAAAATATAAAAGAATATCGTAAACATATTATGCTTCGTCCGCAAGAAATTGCAAATAGTCCCGAAGTAGCGCGCCGTATTGGTGTTATTGCTATGAATACAGCCATTGAATGTGATATCTATGGTAATGTAAATTCGACACATATCATGGGAACGAAAATGATGAATGGGATTGGCGGATCGGGTGATTTTGCTCGTAATGCATATCTCTCATGCTTCTTTACAACATCGACAGCAAAGAAGGGTCTTATTTCATCTATTGTGCCGATGTGTTCACATGTTGATCATACGGAACATGATGTTGATATTATTTGTACAGAACAGGGTATCGCTGATGTGCGTGGTCTTGCACCGCGCGAACGTGCTCGTGTCATTATCAACAACTGTGTTCATCCAGATTATAAGCCAATGCTTTTAGATTATTTGGAAAGAGCAGAGGAAGTTACAAAGCATGCACATACACCGCATATTATTAACGAAGCATTGTCATGGCATGAAAGATTTATAGAAACAGGAACAATGAAGAAATAGTAGGAGGGTAAATTCCATTATGAGCAATGAACACGAAAAAATTCAGGCTGAGCTGGCCCAATACGAAGCTAGTGTAGAAAAAGCAATCGCACGTTTCCCGGAACGTGCAAATCTCCCGGAAAAGCGGCTTTATACACCGCTTGATATCAAAGATACAGATTATGCTGCAGAAATCAGTTTTCCAGGAGTATATCCTTTCACTCGTGGTGTACAACCGACAATGTATCGCGGTCGTTTTTGGACGATGCGCATGTATGCAGGATTCTCTACAGCTGAAGAATCCAACAAACGTTATCGTTATCTTATCGAATCTGGTGCAACGGGTCTTTCCTGTGCATTTGATTTGCCAACACAGATTGGCTATGATTCTGATGATGAAATATCTGAAGGTGAAGTTGGTAAAGTTGGGGTTGCTATTGACTCCCTTGCTGATATGGAACTTCTCTTTGATAAGATTGATTTGGGCAAAGTTTCCACTTCGATGACAATCAATGCACCGGCATCGGTACTTCTTGCTATGTACATTGCGGTTGCTGAAAAACAAGGTGTTACACCGGATCAGCTGAAAGGTACAATCCAAAACGATATTCTTAAAGAATATGCAGCTCGTGGAACATATATTTTCCCACCACGTCCATCCATGCGTCTTATTACAAATATCTTTGAGTTCTGCTCACAGAAAGTGCCAAAATGGAATACAATTTCAATTTCTGGCTATCATATTCGTGAAGCGGGTTCTACTGCATCGCAGGAAATTGCTTTCACAATTGCGGATGGTATTGCATATTGTGAAGCGGCTATCAAGGCAGGTCTCGATGTTGATGCTTTTGCTGGTCGTTTATCTTTCTTCTGGAATGCACATAACAATGTACTTGAAGAAGTTGCGAAATACAGAGCTTCTCGTCGTATTTGGGCGAAGGTAATGAAAGAACGTTTTGGGGCGAAGAAGCCTAAATCATGGATGCTTCGTTTTCATACCCAGACCGCAGGCTCTATGCTTACAGCACAGCAGCCAAACAATAATATTGTTCGTGTAGCTCTCCAAACAGCAGCTGCTGTTATGGGTGGTACACAGTCTCTCCACACGAATTCCCGCGATGAAGCGCTTGCGCTTCCTTCGGAAGATTCCGTAATGGTTGCTCTTCGTACACAGCAGGTTGTTGCGTATGAAAGTGGTCTTGCTGATGTCATTGATCCGCTTGCAGGTTCTTACTATGTAGAAGCTCTTACAAACAAGATCGAAGCAGAAGCTTGGGATTATATCAAAAAAATTGATGATATCGGCGGTGCCGTTTCTGCAATTGAAAAAGGATATATCCAGAAGGAAATTCAGGACAGTGCTTACAAATGGCAGATGGATGTTGAATCCGGTGCGAAGATAATCGTTGGCGTCAATAAGTTTCATGTTGAAGAAGAGTCTCCAAAGAACTTGCTTCGCGTAGATGCTTCTGTTGGTATAAAACAGAAGGCTAAGCTTACTAAGATGAAAGCAAGCCGTGATAACGCTGCTGTCAAAGCGACACTAGTTGCTCTTGAAAAAGCTTGTGTTGATGAAAACGAAAATCTCATGCCATATATACTGAGTGCAGTACGTACTTATGCAACACTTGGAGAAATCTGTGGTGTAATGCGTAAAATATTCGGTGAATATGAAGCACATGTAAGTCTGTAATTCAAAGTGAGAGTTGGAGGTAAAAGGAATGGAAAAACGTATTAGAGTGTTAGTAGCAAAACCGGGCTTGGATGGTCATGATCGTGGAGCAAAAGTTGTTGCCCGCGCACTTCGTGATGCAGGTTTTGAAGTTATATACACAGGTCTTCGTCAGACACCTGAACAAATTGCAGAAGCAGCTCTTCAGGAAGATGTAAATGTTGTAGCAATGAGTATCCTATCAGGAGCGCATCAGCATCTTTTTCCGAAAATCGTTAATCTCGTAAGAGAAAAAGGCATGGAAGACACACTGATTATTGGTGGTGGTGTTATTCCTGAAAGCGATATTCCAGCACTCAAAGAAGCTGGCATTGCAGAAGTATTTACACCGGGGACACCGACGACGGCAATCATTGACTTTATTAAAAAAAATGTGAAATAATTTGGCACGGAAAGCTGCCCTCTTTGAATATTCTTAGAGGGCAGGCTTTTTGCCAAAGGTGGTGCAGAAAATGGACATAGCACAGGAACTTTTAAATGGAAACCGGCTTGCTTTATCTCGTGCAATTACAGCAATTGAAAACGAATATGATGAAGCGACGGATATTATGAAAAAACTATATCCGCATACTGGCCATGCATTTGTTCTGGGAATCACCGGCCCTCCGGGTGCTGGTAAAAGCACATTAACAGATAAACTTGCACGAGAATATCGCAAGCAGGGAAAAACAGTAGGAATTATAGCAATTGACCCGACAAGTCCTTTCTCGGGGGGGGCAATTCTT
>JBAYAD010000104.1:0-8667 GCA_041669965.1 Selenomonadaceae bacterium | reverse complement strand
TTTCGATTCTTCTGTCTAGTTTTGAGAGAACAATCTCAAGCATAAGGAAATTTGCTAACGCGAACTAAGCGACTTACACGAAACTAACGTTTCGGTTCGCTGCTTATGTTTAGTATTGAGAAAGAAATTCTCAAATATCCGGTGATGTTGCCTGAATGGTTCCACCTGTTCCCATACCGAACACAGCAGTTAAGCATTCAGAGGCCGAAAGTACTTGGGTGGCGACGCCCTGGGAGGATAGGAAATTGCCGGTTAAGAGTAAGAGCACGTGTCTTAGGATGCGTGTTTTTTTTGTGTACAGACTGATTATGTGTTAGAAACACCTGTTTTAGCGGAAGTTTTATATGTAAAATAAATTGAAGAAGCTTAATTTTGTAGTTGGACTAATAACGTTTCGATTCTTTGTTTATTGTGATATAATGAAATATAGTTTGAAGTCTTAAGGAGAATATTTAATGAATAATGTATATACCCAGATACAGGAGTTTTATGATGCTTGTTTGTTTGTTAAAGATATTATAAAAAAAGATTTAGTTGAAAAGTATTTTCGTAAGAAAGCTTGGAAAGGTTGTAAAGAAGTAGAGCTTAAAAAATCATGGAAACTTATCGAAAAACTTTTTTTTTATATGAATGCTGCTAAAATAGATTCATTTGCTTTACTGACTAAAAACGATTATTTGGAAACTGTTTTTTTTGCAATGGGTAAAGATAAAGATTTTGTTTTATCGGCAGAATGTATAAAAGATTTTTTTACAGAGATAAAAGATTTTTTATTATATATAAAAATGACTGGTAATGGTGATTATCTAGATAATGTAGAAATGGCAATGGAAATTTTTTTTAATAAAGATGAGTTTAGTATTCCCAATCAGATAGATAAAGATGGATTATGTAGTAAATTAAGCAATATGGATGAAATTTCTTTAGATGATGCAAATCGTTTAAATGCATTATTAGAAAATTTATTAAACAAAATAGGTTATTATTATAAAAAAGCAGTTTTTGCCAAGAATTTTAGTCGGGCAATTTCGATGTACATTGGTCCATTGGAAACTGATATACAGGAAGAAACAGATGAATTTTGGCTTAGCTTTTGGGATTATTTTTTGTTTGATTATCATTTATTACGAAGTGATCAGACACCATTGCAATATTTTTATAATGAAGAAAAAGATCATCTTAACGCAGATGAAATATATATTTTGGAGGATTTATTAAAAGCGAAGTTTACAGTGTTTTTCATTGATTCAATAGAAAATGGCGAAGTTGTGCATTGTACAAACTTGTTCACAAATGAAAAAATAGAACTTCCTTGTCCGGATTTTGCATTAACAGACTATAAAAAAATGGTTTTATATGGGCATCTTCATTTGTCGGGTGTTATGATGTTGAATTATATTACTTCAGTGCCGGCAAGTAAAAATCTTCAGAAACGTATAAAGGAAGAAGTTATCCGACAGTATAACCTATATACGTATCAATATCCGAAAGCTACCATTGATGAATTTTTTGTTCGGCATGCAAGTGCAGTTCGGCATACAATAAGTATTCTTGTGACTTTTGCGATGGTTAAGGTTGTTACTACTGAATCATTACCAAGTAAACTTTTAGATAAAGAAATTGGTGATGAGGTCATCCCGCAATCAGAAGTACCTGTTTTTCTGGAAAAATTGACAGTTGAGTATAGTTTTAGTACATATGCAAAAAAAGTTTTATCGATGATGTACAGAGATTATTATCTTATTGTGGGAAAGACAGCGAGACCAGACAATGTAATAGCATGTGCATTGTTTCTTGTTTTTTCAAAGATTAATGAAATTGATTTTGTTGAAGAAGGATATGTGTTGCATTTTTTAAAGCTTAAGCCAAGTTCTTTTATTGATGAAAATGAAAAAATGAAAGATATCTTAGATATAAAACCATTTGATCCCCGATATTTGATTGAGGAAGGGTTTATACAGGCATTATATACTACGTTTAATAGTACGTCTTAAAGGAGGGATGGTCATGCGTTGTCCAAAATGTGGTCGTGAATTGGATATGGAAGGAAAATGTAGTTACTGTAGTAGTGAAGAGACGAATGTTCGTGTGATGACACATGAAGAAAAAGCAGAATATGATGGTGTGACGATAGAAGAGCCGCTTTCTAAAGAAGACATAGCGCAAAATTGGCGGAGAAAGCAAAGTGAGAATCCACATAAAGGGATTTTTATAAGAAATATTAATTTTGGAAGTTCAAGTTGGATTTCCAAAATAACATTTTTACTTATTGTTGCAGCAATTATTGCTTTTGTTATATTTATTGCATTGCCGATTGTTCTTATCGCTGCAGGTATAGGTGTAATTGTTTGGATTGTTTTAAACTTTTTGCGTGGATAAGTGTAATGAAACCATTTTATTGTATTGACAATTGTCTTTGAAATTGCTAGAATGAATTTATGTTAATAAAATAAATCAATGAATAGGAATAGTACTTCTATGCGATGCTGATACAGAGAGTCGGCGGTGATGTGAGTCCGGTGAAGCAGAGAGAGGGAATGGACCTATGAGATGCAGTTTTGAGTCATTTTATAATGAGGTGAAGATTGCCGGAGATGTTTCGCCGTTATCAGAAACCGGGTATCGGATTTTTATAAAATCCTGTACTTTGTAACTGAGTTGGGATTTTTCCAACAAGGGTGGTATCACGTGAGTATAAACTAACCTCTCGTCCCTTTGGACGAGGGGTATTTTTGTATTTATTTTTAAATCATATTAGGGGTGAGGCAATGAAAAGTATACGTTTTTGTGAAGAAAAAAGTGAAGATTTGCGGTGGTTAACGATTACAACGCTGCTATTAGCAATTGGTGTGATTCTGCGAATGGTTTCACCAAACATTGGAGGAATTTCGTTGAACTGGAATATTGTTATGTATACGTTGGCAATTATGCTTTGCCGACCAACACCAAAGCAGGGGCTTGGTATTGGTTTTGTTTCCGGACTTGTCGCAACTATGTCTTCAAAGGCTGCATTGCCTTATGCAAATCTTGTGAGTGATCCACTGGCAGGTCTTGTTTGTGCGACACTTGCCAGTAAATATTTGCTTGATTTTAAGATTCGTAAGGTGAGTTTGGAGCCAGTACTGCTTGTTTTTTTGACGACATTTGTAAGTGGCGGAAGCTTTGTCCTTATTACAAAAGTGATTCTGAGTTTGCCAATGCAGGTTTTTCTTTATGCAATGATGCCGGCGGTTTTGTTGGTTGCTTTGCTGGGATCAATTGCTGGTCAGATTTTATATCGTCCGGCAAATAAGATATTTAATGCAACAGCAAATGTATCGGCAGAAAATAAGTATTCATTAAAGGATATTCAAATGAGAGTAGAGAAAGGTGCCTTTGTTGTTATTACTGGGGTAAACGGTGCGGGTAAGACATCTTTGCTGCAAACAATCGCTGGTGCAAATATGAACTATTTTGATGATGTCTACAATAGCACGATACACATTAATGGCATTGATGTTTTACAGACAAAGCGTGGTGAACTAAAAAAGAGAATTGGTATGGTCATGGCTGATTATGAAGGACAGCTTGTAACGGAATGTGTAAGTGATGAAATCGATTTTTCTCTGGAAAATGCTGGATTATCTATTGAAAAGATTTTGCAGCGGCGTGATGATGTCCTGCAAATGGTTGGTTTGAAAGATATGGCAGGTAAAAAGATTGCTGTTTTGTCTGGTGGACAAAAGCAGCGTTTGGCAATTGCTGTTATGCTGGCATTGCATGCAGAGATCCTTATCCTTGATGAGCCTGTTGCAGCAATCGATCCAGAGGGTGCTGCAGAAATCTATCATCTTTTGCAAAAAATAAGAGAAAGTTACCATACGACGATCATTGTATCGGAGCATGATCTTAAATATGTTATGCCATATGCAACACAAATGATTGTTATGGAAGATGGACGTATGAAAAAAGCTGGTTCGATTAAGGAATGCTTGAAGTATATGTACGATGAAAATATTTATCCGGAAGCAATTCCACTTAAGACAAAAATTTATTTAAAATTGGGGGAATCTTTATGTTAAAGCTTATGAATATAGCATATTCCTATGATAAAGACCACCAAGTCCTCAGAAATATAGATTTTTCTGTAGAAAAGGGAGAGATTATGGCTATTGCCGGACGCAATGGCAGTGGTAAGACAACACTTACACGTATTATTATTGGCTTGGTTTTAGCAAAGCAAGGAAAAATTGAACTGGATGGGGAAGATGTAACGTCGACTAAGGCATATGATATGGCGAGAAAGATAGGTTATGTATTCCAAAATCCAGATCGTCAGCTTTTTGCGAATACAGTGATCGAGGAAACCATGTACGCATCGCAGCAACAACCAGGGTGTACGAAAGAGAAAGCATGCATACAAGCGCGGGAGGCTTTGCATGATGTTGGTTTGGAAGGTGTAGAAAATAAATCTCCTCAGCTTTTATCACGCGGTGAAAAACAGCGATTAGCAATTGCTTCTGCGCTTGCGGCAAAGCCGGAAATACTGCTTCTTGATGAACCAACATCAGGACAGGATTGTCGGGAGCGAACGCATCTTTTGCGTCTTATACGACGTCTTAATCATGAGGGTATGACAATTATTTTGGTAACGCATGATATGGATATCATTGAAGAGCATGCAAATCATATAATTGTTCTTAAGGATGGCTTACTTGGGTTTAATGGAATACCAACAGATCTTTTTTCTGACGAAGAGCTGACGGTATCTCTTGGATTGGAATTACCAGAGACTATATCCATGAGTAAGGAAATGGGGATACCACTTTGTCGAAGTGCAGCAGAAATCTACGAAAACCTTAAAAGGAGGCCAGGTACACATGCATAATTTAGCGGCAGTTACAAAGATTTTATTGGCAGTACTATTATCTATTGCTTCTTTTTTGACAAATTCAGTAAGTGCATTGGTGGTTTTTTTTAGTCTGGAATGTATATGTGTATTTTTCTTGAAAAAACGGGGCATTGCTGCAAAGGCATTTATGATAATGATGATTTTTTCGTTTGTTTTATATGGTATTCAGATTTTGTGTGGGACAGCTTATTCCTTAGCAGCTTTATCAGCTATACGCATGGCAATTATGGCAGATTCAATTATACTTATGCTTTTATCAACAGCTACACAGCAGATTACAGCAGCACTTGTTCAGCAGTGTTATTTATCGTATAACTATGCGTTTATGGTGACGGCAGTTCTTCGCTTTGTGCCAGATTTTCTTGAAGAAAGTCGCAGCGTACGGGAAGCACAGGCATGCCGTGGATATCGAAGTAATGGAAATCCATTGCGGCGCATGATGGCTTATATGATGGTAATCAAACCCATGGTATTTCATGCGATATCACGCAGCCAAAACATGGCTGTAAGTCTTGAACTGCGTGGATTTTCGACTGCACATAATCGAACGTTTGTTGCGGAAACACATCTGGGTATGATGGACTATGTAGTATTTGCATTTTTTATTATAGTTTGTGGAATGGTTATAAAAATTTTTTAAAAAAAGAAACACCCTATAGAAAATATTGTTTATCCTTAAAGGATATCTTCTATAGGGTGTCTTTTTACATATTGAGTAAATCTTTTTTGAGCTTTATATATTTACTTGTATAGTAAAAGCCATTTTGAGCTTCACGATGATCAAAGCCATATGCGCGCCGGCTTATCGCGATAATAGGTGGTGCTTGGATACGCTTGGCAACAGCCATTCCTGTGAAGAGGTTCCACCAGTATTCGAGATCTTCAATAAAAGTTTTTGCTGTCGGAAAATATTTTGCAACAAGGTTTTTTTGACAACCAATATTTGCTTCAACAGTACCTGCAGCATACCATTCAAGAACTTCTTGTGGTGTTGTCTTGTTCCAGTGTTCTACAAAGGCACGGAAAAGATAGTCATGATAAAGATATTTGATTGGATCGCCTTTCCCCTCGTCAACGCATTGATTCAGGGAAAGTTCAGCACTTGGAACAATATCGATTGTTGCCTGTGGAATAACCTCGCGCTTATAGATGCTTGTATTGAGATAATGGGCAAGGTCGTAAACTTGATGTTTCCATAGATCTGCAAGTGCAGCAAGAAAGCCGGATTGATCGCCGTAAAGTGTTGAGTAGCCAACAGTGGTCTCGGCTTTATTTGCATTGCAGGTAAAGCCCCCACCGAAACTAGCTGCCATTCCAGCAAGAATACGAGCTGAGCGATCACGTGCCTGAATATTTTCTGTAACGAAAGAAGATACCTTGAGATGTGTTTCTTCCATTGTTGTCAAGTTGATGATAGGTGTTGTTTCAAACTGTTCAATGGTATAGTCAACAACTTTTTGAATTGGAAGGATTGCATAGTGACAGCCAAGTCTTTCAGCAAGTTGCTGTGAAAGGTCTTTGGTCGTCGCTGAGTTGAAAACGCTTGGCATGTTAATGAGAAGAATATTTTCCGGTCCAAGAATGCGTGTGTAAAGTGCAGCAGCAACAGCTGAGTCAATGCCACCGGAAATGCCAATAACCACTTTATTTATATGGATATTTATTAAAAATTTGCGAATGCCATAGGTGATGGTTTTGTAAATGTGAGCGAGATCAGATTCTTGAGGAATTAATATTGCAGGTGGCTGTTTATTTTTGCTAAGTGAGACATACTCTAAGCCTTCTTCATATTCTTTACAAAGAGCAACGATAGCTCCGTTTTTATTATATACGGTACTAGAGCCGTCAAAGGTGTAGACGGTTTTGCCATTGTTTTGCAAACCCGTATTATTGACATAAATAAGCGGTGTGCCTGTGATTTTTGCCTGATTGGAAAAAACACGATTGCGTTTCTCGTTTTTTCCTAAGGTATAGGGTGATGAAGAGATATTGACAAAAAGATCGCACTTTTTGTCGTTTAAGATTTTTAATGGTACAACGGTATAGTCATCGCTCCAACCATCTTCGCAAAGCAGGCAGCCAATACGAATAGTTTTATTTGAAAGTTTTATTTCGATTGGTGAGATGAGGTTTTCAACCGGAAGACTCATTTCGAGAGCAAGTTTTTGCAAGCTGTAAAAATGGCGTGTATCATCAAATTCACGATAGTTTGGTAAAAGTGTTTTAATTATGAATGGATATGGCATTGAAGGCACTTGTAGTAGTTTACCGTTTTGTGCTGTGAAAAAAGCATTGTATTTGCGAATACGGCCATCGTTATTTTTTTTTGTTTTATCAACGGCAATATTGCCAAACATGATGCAGATATTAGTTGATGCGGCAATGATGTTTTCGCCAAAAGCTGTGCAGTCATCAATAAAGGAAAGTTGTTCCCAGGTGTCTCCAATCAAGTAACCTGGAATAGACATTTCTGGAAAGATAATAATATCGGTGTTATTCTTTTTTGCTGTTTGTATCATCGAAAGCATTTTTTTTGAATTGATGTCGGGATGGCCTGGATTAACTTCTAACTGGGCTAAAGCAATTTTTACCAAGATGAGCACCTCGTTTTTAATTACAATTTGTAATATATAGTTGGCTATATGTAAAAAATATGTTACTTATAGAGAGAAATAGTATTCTGGTAAGTTACAAATAAATTATTGTCTATAGGTTTATTTAGAAACCTATGCTATAATAAAAACTAATCTGCGATAACGCAGATGGTTAAATCCGTAGAAATTTATGGTGATAAATATGAAAAGTACAAAAAAAACAAATGCAGCCCGCATACTGGATGGCCTGAAAATCAGCTATGAATTGAAGGGATATCCGGTAGATCCGGATGATCTCAGTGCGATAAATGTTGCAGGTAAAGTCGGGATGCCGATAAAAATGGTATTTAAGACGCTTGTGGCCCGTGGTGATAAAAATGGTGTTCTTATGGCATGTATCCCTGGTGATGGTGTGCTTGATCTCAAGTCGTTGGCGGTGATAAGTGGTAATAAAAAGGTAGAGATGGTTCATCTTAAGGAAGTGCAGGAACTTACTGGATACATACGTGGTGGTTGTTCACCACTTGGCGCAAAGAAAAACTATCCTGTGTACCTTGATGAAAGCGCGAAGCAATGGGATGAAATTGCAATTAGTGCTGGTAAGCGAGGGGAGCAAATTATAATTGCGCCGTTTGATCTTATAAAAGCGGTAAAGGCAGTGGTCGCTGTTATTTCGTGTTAACAATAACTATTTTAGCATAGTATGGCTTGATTATGAAATTTAATTTTAAAATAAAAGAGGCGAAGTACATGAAGTATATAAGTACACGAGGAAACAAGCAAAGTGTTGATTCAGCAGAGGCGATTATTGCCGGGTTAGCAGATGATGGGGGATTATTTGTACCAACAGAAATGCCCCTGATTGATAAAGGCTTTATTGAGAGGCTCATAGAAGCATCTTATGAGGAACGGGCTTTACGTGTATTACAGCTTTTTCTTACGGATTATACGGATGAAGAAATTAAGAATTGTATAGGACATGCTTATGGGAAAAAGAAGTTCGACACAGAAAAAATTGCACCAGTAGAAAATTTTCCTGCAGATGAATCTGTACTCGAACTGTGGCATGGTCCGACGAGTGCATTTAAAGATATGGCATTGCAGCTTTTACCACAGCTCATGTCAACGGCGCTTGTCAAAACTGGAGAAAAGAGTCAAATTATTATTCTTGTTGCGACATCC
>JBAYAD010000103.1:0-8687 GCA_041669965.1 Selenomonadaceae bacterium | reverse complement strand
GCACCATGTGCAACATCACCGCCGGAAAATACACCATGCCGCGTCGTCATACCATATGGACGTTCACGTGTCTTCACATAGCCGCCTTCATCAACTTCAATGCCCTTTGTTGAACCAACAATACGGCCTGCTGGTTTCTGACCAATTGCAATAATAACCTTATCCGCTGGTAAAATTTCTTTATGATCTGTATCAACGATCTTATCGCCCTGAACCTCACGCAGACAACATTCCAGTCCTGTGACACAATCTGTCCCAACAAAGCGCTGCGGTCCACGCAGCGAAAGAAACTTGACGCCCTCATCCTTTGCCACCTGAACTTCAGAAGGCAGTGCCGCCATATTCTCTGCCGTATCGCGATTAACCACCAGCACCGATGCCGCCCCCTGTCTCTGCGCTGTACGTGCTGCATCCATAGCGGTATTGCCTGCACCAATCACAATAACATGTTCCCCTTCATGTACAGGTATTTCATAACGATCAATACTCCCCTGGTTCGCCAGCGCGACCATCTGTAAAAGATACGTTGCCTGTAAGACACCTGGAAGCCGCACACCATCAAGTGACAGTGACTTTGCCATGGAATTTCCCGTACCAATAAAAATCGCATCAAAACCTTCCTTAAAAAGATCATCAAGGGTATAGTCTGTTCCGATCATTGTATTTGTCTTGAACGTAACGCCCAGTTTTTTAATCTTATATACCTCACGACGAACGACCTGTTTGGGCAGACGAAATGCTGGTATACCATACATAAGTACGCCGCCCGGTTCTTCCTGCGCGTCAAAGACGGTTACTGTAAAATCCGCTTTTGCCAAATCACCAGCAATCGTCAACCCAGCTGGCCCTGAACCAATAACGGCCACTTTACCCTTGACTTTTCCCTTCTTCGGCAAAGGCATAATATCAAGTTCTCCTTCCATGTCGGCAATGAAACGCTCAATCTTACCAATTTTAATTCCTTTTCCTGTACGCATTAATACACAAGCACCCTCGCATTGCTTTTCACGCGGACACACACGACCACAGACCGCTGGGAGATTACTGCGATGTGCAATAAATGCACTCGCTTGCCCAAGGTTTCCGTTTGCCAGCGCATGAATGAAGTCCGGTATTTCATTTTCAATGGGGCAACCTGTCCGACACAATGGCTTCGCACAATTCAGACACCGCTTTGCCTCCATTATCGCTTCCCGCAATGAAAATCCATTAGGATCATATTCTATTTCCAACATTTTCTATCGCCTCCAAACAACATGTTATACCTCATTATAACATCAAAACACAAAAACAGGCGATACGAAAAACCATCAATATGCTATAATATCTTTATAGAATTTTTTAGGAGGATTTCCCATGAACCATAATGATTTTCATAAACTTCTACACCTTGTACTCGACTCCAAGGCCAACCCGCCTCTTACTCTTTTTGCCAAAGGTTTTGATGACTGGCACAGCCGCGCCCGTCTTGCGCATTTTCTAGCTATGGAAGACCTTGATAAAAAAGCAGACGCCATTGAACTTTTTAAGACGATTGTTGAACAAGATGTCGACGAAGAAAGCGCTGAAGATATCGAGGAAAAGGTCTTTGCCCTTCAACGGTTAAGCGTGCTTGAACGTGAAAACGAAGAAACATATAACGATGCTCTTCGCCATATTGACCTTGCTATTGAACTGGCTGAGTCCACAGACTATCTCTATAAATATATTCTTCGCGGCGAGCTTTGGGCTGATCGTTGGCTTACACTGCACAAGCAGGGCAATACCTCTGCTGCTGAGGCTGAAGCCGATGAACGCATTACTGCCTACAAAGATATTCCGATTGAACATAATAGCTATCTTTACTATGGTTATCGCTTTAAGGCACAAATTGCAGCATCCCGCGGCACAATACTTATTGCCAAAGACTTCATGCACATGGCCCTTTCGGCAATAGAAATTCCTGAGACTTATAAAGAAGACCTTGAGGTTGCTTTTTCAGCAACTCACGACAATATCTCCTGGATTCTCAACGAAATCGACCGTGCTACGCCAAGCCCGGATAAGATCCATTGGGATATATAACAAATACAGAACGAAATCATGCAGCAAAAACAAAAAGCATCTGCCATCAATTAGTTGGCAGATGCTTTTTATATACTTCTTTTCGTTTATTTTTTCGCCGATTACTGAAGAATCGCTTCATGATATCAGCACAAGCTTCGGCAAGTACACCAGCAGTAACCTGCAACTGGTGATTCAGTGCCGGATTATCAACTATATTAAAAATTGACTCCGCTGCTCCTGCTTTTACATCCGTGCTGCCGTAAACGACACGATCAACACGGCTCATAACAAGAGCACCTGCACACATGGGACAAGGCTCTATTGTTACATAAAGCGTAAGTCCGTTAAGGCGCCAGCGTCCAAGCCTCTTACAGGCTGACCGAATAACAATCATCTCCGCATGTGCCGTAGCATCATTGCAAAGCTCGCGTAAATTATGCCCTGAAGAAATAACCATTCCCTGTTCATCTACTAAAATGGCACCTATTGGTACCTCACCCAAATCAAAAGCTTTTTGCGCTTCTTCCAGCGCCAGCTTCATATACTCTATATCTTTATCCATGTTCACCATCCTATAATCATATAAAACGATTATAGCCTACTTATCTAGAAGCGTCAAAACCGCTTTGACGAGATTCGGTGTCGTCTTATTAATATCCACGACATATGCAGCTGAGGACTTTGTTTCAGTATCCTTATCCATTGTGCGCTTCAATAAAGTCTGAAATGGCATATGTCTGTTTTTCTTTTCTCCATCAAAACCATTCCCTTTCGCATCAAAGGATTTGTCAAAATCATAATGATTAACCTTCTGCACTCTTGCAACTCTTTCGATTCGTTCCACCATTCCAATCCCCTCCTTAGAAAATATATGTAACTTCCTGTTACTTATATATCGTCATTTCAAAAAAATACTTAATTGTTTTTACGCTTTTTTTCAGACAATTTATGTCTAATTGCCTATAAAAATATATAAATTCATTTTTTACTGTTTCACTCTGCTGCTTTTTATCAGCTGGAATGCTCTAAACGATACAAGATTTCCTACTTCAATAATTTAGGACAAGTGTTTTTGCTACAAACAAATTATTTTTTTAAATTTAAAATTTTATATTCTTTTTATTTATTTTATAATAATTGAAATCTATTAGTAAATCGATAAAGGCTGAATCTCTTTCTAACATCATAGTTAACATAAATTATATTATAATCAATATGAATATACAGTTATAATATTCATACATTTGGTTTATTGACATTTTTCTGAAAAAGATGTATGCTTAATTTATGAAATTGGTAGTACCATTTTAAAAATAAACAGATCATTGAAAAAGAGTCCTCATTATTTGCTAAAAATTTACCTGCGTCATAATGTTGGCTCATCCACACACAGGCATATTTATGCTTTCATTTATTTATAAAACACTGATTGTATATGAAGGAGGAACAGCTATTATGGAAAAAGTATGTAAAGATTGGTCAATCGCTTTTGATCCTGAATTAGTTAATCCAAATTATTGGAATGAATTTGAGGAAAACGCAAAAGCCGCTTCAGCCGAAATCTGGCAGGTAAACAGCTATGCAGAGGCAGCAGAGGCAATTACAACACTTATCCAAACTACAAAAGCCCAAAAGGTCATTGCTGTAGGAAATGAAGAATCTATTGGCCTTGCTTCCGTCTATGATTCACTAAAGTCCCTTGATATCAATCTCTATACAAACAAATTTGCAATTGCTGAAAATGCGCCAACAGCTGATATTGGCATATCAACAGCAGAATTTGCTGTTGGTGAAACGGGCAGCGTATGTGTAGACTCCTATTCCTATGAATCTCGTATTGTCGGCATGCTGCCACCAATACACATCGTATTTCTCGATCGCAGCTGCACAGTTGAGAACATGACAACGGCTTTTAAAGTCATTTCCCGCGTCTTCAACAAAGGTTATATGGGCTTTATCACCGGTCCAAGTCGTACCGCTGATATTGAACGTGTCCTCAGTCTCGGTGTCCATGGTCCAAGCCGTTTTATTATCATCGCTGTCGATGAAGCTGCAAATGGAGGTAAAAATTAATGGCTAATACACGCAATATCAAAAAAGAAATCAATAACAAACTTCATGATAGTATTATGCGCAATGCGCTTTCCCGTTTTGCTGCCCAGTACCCAGCAGCTCGATTAAAATCTTATGCAAACGTTGATAGCATCGACGATTTACGCAACTCGCTACGTGATATGAAGCAGTCTACTGTAGCGCACATTGAAGAAGTCGCTGATGAGTTTGAATCTTCCCTAAAAGAACGCGGTGCGGAAGTATTTCGAGCCAAAGATGGTGATGCTGTCAAAGATTATCTGTTGAAGATTTGTAAAGAAAATAACGTCCACCGTATTGTTAAATCAAAGTCAATGGCCAGTGAAGAAATTAAGCTTAACAGCTTTCTTGAAGAAAACGGTCTTCATGTCAGAGAAACCGATCTTGGTGAATGGATGCTTTCCGTAGCCGGACAGCGACCTTCCCATATGGTTATGCCGGCTATTCACCTGAACAAAGAACAATGTGCAAAGTTCTTTTCACAAGAACTTCATGAAGATATCCCTAATGATATTCCCTTTATGATTCAAACCGCTCGTCGTGTTATGCGCGATGAATTTCTCCAGGCCGATCTTGGACTGACCGGCGCCAACTTTGGCATTGCCGAAAATGGTGCGATAGGGCTTGTTACAAACGAGGGCAATGCTCGCCTGACGACGACTCTGCCGCGAATCCATGTCATTCTTATTGGCTATGAAAAGCTTGTACCAAAAATTGAAGATGCCGCAAAAATTCTTCGCTTGCTGCCACGAAACGGCACGTGTCAGCGCATGACAAGCTATATGACAATGGTTGACGGACCGACTCCGGTCATTCATAAAGTCAATGACCAATGGATTGAAGAAGATCGTAAAGTTTATGTCATTTTGCTTGACAATGGCCGTTTGAAGGCAGCTCATGATCCAAAGTTCAAGGAAATATATCAATGCATACGCTGTGCTTCCTGTCTGAATGTTTGTCCAATATGGACACTCGTCGGTGGTCATGTCTATGGGCACATTTACTCCGGCGGCATTGGTGCTATTCTTACTGGTCTTCTAAATAGCATGGAAGACTTCTCAAAAATCAATGAACTTTGTATCGGCTGCCGCAAATGCATGTCAATCTGTCCAGGAAAAATTCATATTCCGGATCTTATTGATGAACTGCGTGCCCGCAATGTAAAAGAAAAAGGGCTTCCGCTGCCTGTCAAAGTTGTATTCCAGGATATTCTTGCAAACCGCAAAATTTTCCACTCTTTGCTGCGTCTGGCGTCAATTGGACAAAAGCCTGTCCAAAACGGCAATGTTATTCGTCACCTTCCACTTTTTTTTGCCAAGCTTACTGAAGGACGCTCTTTACCGGCAATTGCTGTTGAACCATTACGAGACCGCATAAAAGAACTTACAAAGAATAACCCTTCAAGCCCAACAAAACGCGTTGCCTTTTTCAGTGGCTGCAATATCGACTTTGTCTTCCCTGAAACTGGTGCATCCGTATTTAAAGTCTTGCAGAATCTCAATATGGAAGTCATATTCCCAGAAGAACAAACCTGTTGTGGCAAACCAATTCTTGGTATGGGCGACCGCGAAACTGCAAAAAAAGTTGCAAAGCAAAATATTGAGACCTTTGAAAAAGCCCATGCGGATGTTATTCTTTTTGCTTGTCCAACCTGTGCTGAAACATGGCACAAAACATATCCTGAGCTTTTTGCCGATGATCCTGAATGGAGCACCCGTGTTCAAGTTATCAGTTCTAAGGTTCGTGAATTCACTAGTTTTGTTGCCGAAGCTTATGAAGAACAGCATCGTTTTATCGCCGTTTCTAATGGCAAAAAAATCACTTACCACGACTCTTGTCATATGAAACGCGGCCTTGGCATCTACAAACAGCCACGCAAGCTTTTGCAGGATGCTGCTGGTTACACACTGACTGAAATGAACAACTGTGATAAATGCTGTGGCATGGCAGGCGCTTTTGGTATAAAGTTCAGTGAAATCTCTAAACCAATTCTTGCAGAAAAGATTCTTTCAATCAAGGAAACAGGAGCAGATACCGTCGCTGTTGCCTGCCCGGCCTGCATGATGCAGCTTCAAGGTGGTCTTGACCAACAGGCTCCGGAAATTAAAGTTCGGCACGTCGCGGATGTTATTGCTGAAAGCATTCTTTGATTTGATTTTACCCCATATCCTAAAAATCGTGCAGAGCCAAATGGCTCTGCACGATTTTTTATGATAACATTTCCTATGTTTCCACACAGGACAAAACGATTTACAAACAGCTAAAGCTTTGTTCTTCGTTCATTTTTACTTGCTCAGAGCTTCCTGAACAGCTACAGCTACGGCTACACTTGCGCCTACCATAGGGTTATTTCCCATACCGATAAGCCCCATCATTTCAACATGAGCTGGAACGGAAGAAGAACCAGCAAACTGCGCATCGGAATGCATGCGTCCCATCGTATCTGTCATACCGTAGGAAGCAGGACCTGCACCCATATTATCTGGATGGAGCGTACGACCTGTGCCGCCGCCAGAAGCAACCGAGAAGAATTTCTTACCCTTTTCGATGCATTCCTTCTTGTAGCAGCCTGCTACAGGATGCTGGAAGCGGGTAGGATTCGTGGAGTTACCTGTAATAGAGATATCAACATCTTCCTTATGCATGATAGCAACACCTTCTTGCACACTATCGCAGCCAAAACATTTGATTGCACTGCGTTCACCAGCAGAGTATGCAACTTCACGAACAACACCGACTTTACTTTTAGCATAGTCATACTGCGTCTGTACATAAGTAAATCCGTTGACACGGGATATAATCTGGGCTGCATCTTTACCAAGACCATTGAGAATAACCTTCAAAGGAGTCTTGCGAACTTTATTTGCTGTTCGTGCAATACCAATAGCACCTTCAGCAGCAGCAAAGGATTCATGGCCTGCCAGGAATGCAAAGCACTGTGCTTCTTCTCTAAGAAGCATTGCAGCAAGATTACCATGGCCGAGACCAACCTTTCTCTGTTCAGCAACGGACCCAGGGATACAAAATGCCTGGAGGCCAAGACCAATAGCTTCAGCAGCTTTATCCGCAGCCTTACAGCCTTTTTTGATTGCAATTGCAGCGCCCAATGTATATGCCCAACATGCATTTTCAAAGCAGATTGGCTGAATGCTTTTTACGATTTCAGCAACATTCAAGCCTTTTTCGTCACAAATTTTCTTTGCATCTTCAATGGATGCGATACCATAAGCCTTAATAGCTTCGTTAATTTTATCAATACGGCGTTCATAGCCTTCAAATAATGCCATTCAATTTCATTCCTTCCTGTTATCTCAGATTATTCATTACGAGGATCTACATATTTAGCAGCTTCGTCAAATCTGCCATAGTTTCCTTTAGCTTTTTCCATAGCTTCTTGTGCCGGAATACCCTTTTTGATATTTTCCATCATTTTGCCAAGCTGAACAAATTCATAACCGATAATACGGTCTTCTTTGTCCAGAGCAATTCTAGTTACATAGCCTTCAGCAAGTTCGAGGTAGCGAGGACCCTTTTTGAGAGTACCATACATTGTACCAACCTGGCTGCGAAGTCCTTTACCAAGGTCATCAAGACCGGCACCGATAGGAAGACCACCTTCAGAAAATGCGGTCTGCGTTCTGCCATATGCGATCTGAAGAAAGAGTTCCCTCATTGCTGTATTGATTGCATCGCATACAAGATCTGTATTGAGAGCTTCAAGAATTGTCTTTCCCGGTAAAATTTCCGAAGCCATCGCTGCGGAATGTGTCATGCCGGAGCAGCCAATTGTTTCAATAAGTGCTTCCTGGATTATACCGTCCTTAACATTGAGCGTTAGCTTGCAGGCGCCCTGCTGAGGTGCGCACCAGCCAATACCATGTGTCAAACCACTGATATCCTTAATTTCTTTGGACTGTACCCATTTTCCTTCTTCTGGAATTGGTGCTGGACCATGATTCACTTCTTTGGCTATACATGTCATTTCTGACACTTTTTCTGAATAAATCATCTTTGTATTCCTCTCTTCACTAAGTAATTATATACATTCTGCTGCAACGCAGCAAAATTGCATTCTTTTATCAATCAACAAGCGACTTTCCTGTCATTTCCTGCGGGATATCAATTCCGGCAAGCGTTAAAAGCGTCGGTGCGATATCGCAGAGAGCTCCTTCATGAACAGATGTAACAACATCGGATACCGTAATAAACGGTACAACGTTTGTCGTATGTGCAGTAAATGGTTCCTTTGTTTTCGGATCTACCATGACTTCTGCATTGCCGTGATCAGCTGTAATACAGACAACACCGCCAACCGTCTGAATTGCATTAACAAAACGACCAACACAGGTGTCTACCGTTTCTACAGCCTTAATTGCAGCAGAAAGTATTCCCGTATGACCAACCATATCACCATTTGCATAGTTTAATATAATAAAGTCATATTTTTCAGACTGGATTGCCTCAACAGCTTTATCTGTCACTTCAATCGCACTCATTTCCGGCTGAAGATCGTACGTTGCAACCTTCGGTGATGGAACAAGAATACGATC
>JBAYAD010000102.1:0-8763 GCA_041669965.1 Selenomonadaceae bacterium | reverse complement strand
GCTATGAAAAGTATAACACAAGACAACCATCAGACGGAATGCCTTTCGGCAAAATCAATGCAGTTTTTTTAGCAGTATCGTATCGTCAGAATCCTGCACGCCGCCAGCATCGTATTCCAGCACAGGTCTTTCTACCTGCAGATGAATCTACATCAGGACACGTTGCCGTTCGGCAAGGATACGTTCTACCGTTTCATAAATTCCTGCTATACGAATTAGCGCAAGTTCACTACACTGCTGGTTTCCAGTATCATCCCATCCGACGCTCCATTGAGCCATTGACTGACGAGAAGCTGCGCAATGTACTTATCCTCTATCTTTAGCCGGTCTCGTTCGAAAAAGGTTGAGCTGTTGGCGAAGGCATTCGACCACATTCGGCTTCCATATGCTCACTCTCGGATAGTCAGATGGCAATACCTTCCTGCCAGTCAGCCATTGCCTGTTGTCTACGGCGAATCAGAAAAACTGGGTTAATATGAATCTTCGGCTAAAGTGGATTCACGTACCAACGGAGGTAGTAGGCAACGCAAGCTGGCACAGCTGAAAGTAACTGATGTTGTCCTGAAACTGCTCAAAGAAACAAAGACTGCTGGCATTTCTGCTCAGCATGTCCTGTTTGACACGTGGTTCTGTTCTCCAGCTTCATTGATAGCCATAAGGATATTGGTTTTGACGTCATCGCTATAGCAAAAAAACCAGAAAGATTCATTACCGTTACCAGGGAAAGATGCAGAATGTCAAAGCAATCTACCAGTATAACATGAAAAACCGTAGCCGTGCTAAACAGTACTGACTGCTGTTCGATTTCCTATTTACAGTTTCAGGAGGCACTCCATCTGGTATTATTTCAATTTGCCGCATTGGTTCAAAAAATTGCTTACTAAGCAAGCCGTCCAATTGATGCTGAATTCATTCCTACAGGTGTTTGAGGATCAGGTCAGCAAACTAATAACCCATATTATTAAAGTTGGTGATTAGTTCAATTTGCTATTGCAATTAAAGAAAATAATATAATTAAAAGCAATACATATCTAAAATTTGAATTAAACTAATTGTATATGTTTATGTCGCTGTTCACTCCGAGTGCATCAAGTTTCGGTACAATGATGCTTATTATTATAATTTTTTTGTGTTGATTAAACTTGAAATTAGCCGTGTGGGGACTCTATAGTGTTGTTGTTTTACTAATAGTTGATCTCTTTGTAGCATGCTGTGTGGTGATTTTATTCTACATGAAGGTGCGCTGTAAGCTGTTTTTTTTATTAGCTGTCACACGTTTTTATAACGTGTGACAGCCTTTTGTTTTTTTTGATAATATATTACGTTGAAGAAGAAGCTTTGCTGGTATCCTTAACAATGTCGCGGTTTGCGTTTAGATGAAGAATCATTGCATAGCGTGCCCCTTGAAAATCACCTGCTTTGATACAGTTGGTGATTTTTCGATGCTGCAGTAATGTCTGTCCGCGCAGCGCATCGGAGGTTGCGGCAATGCTTTGTTTTATTGAGGAGTGAATGATCGGGACAAGGTTTTGGACGACAAGATTACCGCTGGCGTCCGCAATTGCCTTATGAAAAAGAATATCCTCTGGGTAGTAGGAGCTTTCTGCATTGATAGCGACTTCAGCAGCGGTACAGGCATCTTCAATTGCCTGTAGATTTTCTTTGGTGGCATTAATTGTTGCAAGCGCTGCGATTTCTGGTTCGAACATGAGACGTACATTAATAAGATCAAGTGCAAGCGAAGATGAGTCACCAATGAAGGTGAGCCCCAGCGGATCGGTCGGAATCCCGCGCTTATCAGAGATGAAGGTTCCGGCGCCTTGACGTGATTCAAGAATGTTTCTTGAAACAAGTATTTTAAAAGCTTCACGTATTGTGCTTCGACTAACAGCTAACATATTGGCAAGTTCATATTCGGTAGGAAGTTTGTCTTCAGGGACAAGCTTGTTCTCTTGAATATAATTAATGATTTGATTTGCTACTGTATCGGAAAGTGAATTGACAAATTTTTTTCTCTCCATAAAAAAACATCCTTTCATATTATGAAATAGTTCTTATATATTATAACAAATTTGTCGGACAAAATAAATGGGTTTAAAAAGATTTATAAAAGACAATAATCGAAATATGAATTAAACCACTTGTAATTGATCAAAAACACGATGAAATAAAAGAAAACATTGACATAATTAAATTTATAGAATATTATATAAACATATTCATCGGACAAATATAGTAAAGATATTTTGACAAATGCAATATTAATCTAAAATATGAAAAATCAAGAATTAAGAATGTCTGATGGAAATGCTAAAAAGCTGTCGAACTAAGTAGATAATCTTAATGAATATGCAGATTTTATTCTTTTAATGTACGATATCGTGTCCATCAAAGAATAAACTGTATGCTTATTTGCAAAAAACTTAGCGTGATAACTCTTTGGGGCGGGATACTAAATGTTTTAACTAAGAGGAGGGCTGAAGAGTACCTGTTTTAGGTTTTTAGTTGCTACATTATGAAGGAGTGGAAAACATGAAGAAAATCGTATGTATATTGATGGGTGCTTTTATGTTGGTGACTACCGTGTTGCTGGCAGGATGTGG
The DNA here is from genome assembly GCA_041669965.1 of Selenomonadaceae bacterium. Taxonomy (GTDB): domain Bacteria; phylum Bacillota; class Negativicutes; order Selenomonadales; family Selenomonadaceae; genus UBA1792. The sequence goes on along the minus strand of JBAYAD010000102.1, from coordinate 6,160 downwards.
TTCTGGGGGAGATAAAGGGACTGCTCAGAATGGCGATGCAGGTAAGGTTACGTTAAAAGTTGGTTTTGGTTCTAGTATTGATAATAGTTCTGGTGGGCAGGGCTTGAAGAAGTTCAAAGAGCTTGTTGAAAAAGATAGTAATGGAAAAATTTCAGTTGAACTTTACGGTGATGGTCAGATTGGTAATGATAAATCCATGATGGAAGCACTTCAGATGGGGACCTTGGATATAACACTTCCGTCGAGTGCACCAGTTGCTGAATTTACGAAAGCATTTCTCGTTTATGATTTACCATTTCTTTTTACGACGCCAGAACAGGCAGACAGAATTCTTGATGGTGAGAGTGGAAAAGAAGTTCTTAAGACTTTGGAAAAAGTAAACATTGTTGGCTTGTGCTATTTTGAAAACGGTTTTCGTAATATAACCAACAGTAAAAGGCCAATCAACTCAGTTGAAGATCTAAATGGATTGAAAATTCGGACAATGCAGAATCCGATTCACCTGGCCTCTTTTAAAGCATGGGGAGCAAATCCGTTACCTATGCCATTTAATGAAGTATTCACAGCACTTGAACAAAAAACACTTGATGGACAGGAAAATCCGAATACGTTAATCTATGATGCAGGCTTCTATGAAGCCCAAAAATATATTACAATTTCGCATCATTTTTATACGCCCTATGTGCTCATGATTAGTAAGTCAAAATGGGATAGCTTGTCTTCAGATGATCAGAAACTTATTCAGAAGGATGCAGATGAAGCAAAGAAGTTTCAGAGAGAAACCAATCGTAAGCTTGATACGGAATATCTTAATAAAATGAAGGATAAGGGTATACAGGTAAATGAACTTTCAATAGAAGCGATTGCACAAATGAAAGAAATGTCAAAAGCAGTCTATGATAAATTTGCACCGGAAATTGGTCAGGAACGGTTAAATAAAATTTTAGATCAATTAAAATAAGTGTACAGGGATTCAAAACAAGCGTCGATAAGCGGCGCTTGTTTTGAAAGTGCTTTTTTTATAAGAAGGAGGTAAAACATGGGCGAGAAAGGGAAAGTATTGGAAAATATCATGGCATTTCTTGCATCAACGGCAATGATTGGTATTGTTGTGATGGTTTTTGCCAATGTTATTATGAGGTATGTGTTTAATACAGGTCTTACATGGAGCGATGAAATATCGGTAAATTTGTTTGTCTGGTTCATTTTTCTGGGAGCGGTTTTGGCTGCAATCGATGGACTTCATTTAAAAGTTGATGTATTTACAAGTCAATTAAATAAAAAAAACCAGAAGATATTTGCTATGATTGCAAATGTTTTTGTGTTGGTATCCATGGGAATTCTGTTTGTAGGTGGTATTAATCTTGTCCGGGTCACAAACAACAATATAAGTTCGGTGACAGGGATGCCATTTTCTTATATTACGGTTTCACTCGTGTTTTTTGCTGTGTGTATAATTTTATTGACGATTTACGATATGATAAAAGTATGTACTACAGATGGTGCAAATAAGGAGGTAAGCAAAAAATGAATGGACTTGAGATTGTATTTGTATTTCTTTTTTCCTTATTTGTATTACTGATGATTGGCGTGCCGATTGCATTTACATTGGTTCTTGTTTCAGCAGCGATTCTTTTCAGCGTAAATAATTTCAACCCGCAGTTGATTGCACAAGCTGTTGTTTTTGGTGCGAATAGTTTTACACTGCTTGCAATTCCTTTCTTTATTTTGGCGGGAGAGATCATGAGCTACGGAGGTATATCGAAGCGTATTGTTGCTTTTGTTGCGAGCCTTGTTGGTCATGTACGTGGTGGTCTTGGCTATGTTGTAATTATAGCAAGCACAATTTTTGCAGGACTTTCTGGTTCGGCAGTAGCGGATGCGGCCGCCCTTGGTGCAATTCTTATTCCTATGATGGTTCAGATGGGGTATGACCGGGCAACGTCGGTGGCACTTGTCTGTGCATCTGCTATGATTGCACCAATTATTCCACCAAGTGTACCACTTATTCTTTTTGGTGTTGCTGGGCAAACTTCTATTGGACGTTTGTTTATGGCGGGAATTGTTCCAGGGTTGATCATTGCACTGGCATTGATTGTTTTATGGTATTTTATGGCAAAACGAAATAACTATCCGGTTGGTGCAAAAGCCAAACCAATAGAAGTGTGGGAGTCTTTTAAAAAATCGATTTTTGCGTTATTTATGCCGTTTATTATTGTTGGGGGGATTCGTTTTGGGATATTCACGCCGACAGAAGCGGGTTGTATAGCCGTTGTCTATGCATTCTTTATTTCAATTTTTGTTTATCGTGAAATGTCCATAGCGGACGTCAAAGCCGTATTGGTTGGTACATCGAAGACAACCGGACAAGTACTTCTTGTTGCGGCGACAGCAATGAGCACGGCTTGGGTTGTTACGACGGCGGGAGTGCCACAACAAGTTGTCCTGGCTTTACATGGTTTTAGTGATACACCTGTTTTGCTGTTAACAATCATTACGATATTCCTTATTTTATTGGGAATGGTTATGGATAGTACGCCAGCAATATTGATTTTTGCACCAATATTCATGCCATTGATTAAGACGGCTGGTATTGATCCTGTTTATTTTGGTATTATTATGGTATTAAATCTTATGATTGGACTTTTGACACCACCGGTGGGGACGGTATTGTTTGTTGGGTGTGGGGTCGGAAATGTTAAGCTTAATGATTTAGTCAAAAAGATATGGCCATTTATTGTCGTCGAATATGGGGTATTGTTTTTGTTTATCCTTATTCCGGAGCTTGTTACGATTCCAATGAAATGGTTTATGTAAAAACAGTTGGGAAATTAATGCTTGAGGAGGAATTTAAATGTCAGAGTTAAAAGTATATATAACGGACTATGAATATGCATCTTTACAAGAAGAGGAAAAGGAACTGGAAAAGGCTGATTTGAAGCTCATACCAAAGCAGTGCAAGAGTGAAAATGATGTTATAAAGCAGTGTAATGATGCAGTAGGTCTTCTTAATCAGTATGCTCCAATCACACGTAAGGTAATAGAAGCATTGCCAAATCTGAAAGTTGTGGCACGCTATGGTGTAGGGGTTAATACCATCGATCTTGATGCAGCAACGGAACACGGTGTTTGTGTATTAAACGTGCCCGACTATTGTATGGATGAAGTATCAAATCAGGCATTTTTACTAATGCTCGCCTGTCAGCGTAAGCTGATCATGCTGAACGATCAGGTGCAAAATGGTAGTTGGGACTATAAGATAAGCAAGCCGATTTATCGTCTTGCAGGACAGACTATGGGGCTTCTTGGTTTTGGACGTATTCCCCGGATTTTGGCAGAAAAAGCTCGTGCTTTTGGTATAAAAATTCTTATCTATGATCCATATCTGAGACAAAGCGATGTTGATTCCTTCGGTGCAACGCTTTTGCCTTTGCAAGAGGTCCTGAAAAAAGCAGATATGCTTTCGGTACATGTACCATTGACAAAAGATACGTATCATCTTATTGGGGAAAAAGAGTTTGCTTTAATGAAGAAGCATGCTGTTATTGTGAATACATCTCGTGGACAACTTATTGATGAGGAAGCTCTTTATAAGGCACTGAAAAGTAAGCAGCTTGCCGGAGCTGGTCTTGATGTAATGACGAATGAACCGATTGAGAAGGAGAGTAAACTGCTCGGCCTGCCTAATGTGATTATTACTCCGCATGTTGCATGGTATTCGGAAGAGGCAGAGAAGGAGCTCAAGAGAAAAGCAGCACATGGTGTTGTTACGATACTTAGCGGTTATGACACAGAGAATATTGTGAATTATGATATCCGTAAGAAATTAAGCTTGAAGAAAAAGACAGAAAGGGGGTTTTTTGATGTGGGTTGCAACCATTGATGCCGGAACGACAAATACGCGGGCGCGTATTTGGCACGAAGATAAGATGCTTGGAGAGGCAAGTGTGAAGGTCGGTGTGCGCAATACGGCAATTGATGGGAATAATCAAAAACTTGTTGAGGCAATACGGAATACACTGAGCGTGGTTGCAACAAAAAGTGGCAGGAAAGTCAGTGAAATAAAGCTGATATTGGCCTCGGGTATGTTGACATCAAATGTTGGTCTTGTGGAGATTCCACACATTGAAGCACCAGCAGATTGTGCAAAGCTGGCAGCGGCCATGGTGAGCAAAGTGATCCCAGAGATATGTCCGCAGCCGATATGGTTTGTACCAGGTATCAAAAATCTTGATGGAACATTACTGCCGCAGGAACGCATGGAAGAAATGGATATTATGCGTGGTGAAGAAGTCGAAGTTTGCGGTTTGATGGAACGCATGGAAATTAAAGGACCGGCTGTATTAGTACTTACAGGTTCTCATAATAAATTCGTTTTGATAGATAGTTCTGGGCAGATTTTGGGATGCATGACAACAATTGCTGGCGAACTTTTGTACTCATTAACTAATCATACAATTTTAGCAGATACGGTAGGACGACAGTTTGCGACAAAGTTTAATAGGAAGGCATTTTTGCTGGGGGTGAAATATTCCCGTCAGCTAGGTATTGGCCGGGCATCTTTCATGACGCGAATATTGAATCAGTTCTCCGGTTATACAGAAGAGGAAGCACAAAACTACATGCTGGGAATTATCCTTGCAGATGATTTGGCATCACTGAATAACAGCCAGCTTTTTGTGGCATATGATAATGCAAAGGTTATTGTGGTTGGTAATGAAATTATGCAGCAGGGTTTTGCGACGTTATTTGAAGAAGAAGGCAGAATCGTAAGTATTGTGCCTTCCGGATTAAAGGATGGTTTATCAGGCTATGGTGCGATTGCAGTAGCGAAAAAACGCGGGCTATTATAAGGAGACGATGATATGAGTCAGAAAATACTGGATGTAATCGTACAGCATAAAATCGTAGCAATTGTTCGTGGTGTAGAAAGCAGGTGGATGATTGATGTAGCAAAGGCACTTTATACAGGTGGTGTGCAATGCCTAGAGATTACATTTAATCCGGCGGATGAAGTGGTATCAAGAGACACTCTGCATAGTATCAATCTTGTAAGTAAAGAATTTGCTGGAAAAATATTTGTTGGTGCAGGCACGGTACTTACAGTGCAGAATGTTGAAGATGCAGTAAATGCAGGCGCGGAGTTCATGATTTCACCAAATGTAAGTCAGGCAGTTATTGAAAAGACGAAAGTATTAGGGAAAATATCTATGCCGGGAGCCTATACACCAACAGAAGCACAGCAGGCATACGAATATGGGGCAGATATCATCAAGATATTTCCAGCTGATATAGTAGGCCCAGATTATTTCAAAGCAATCAAGGCTCCGCTGCCGCATTTGAAGCTTGCGGCAGTGGGGGGGGTTACTGTGGATAATATTGCTGAGTTTATCAAGGCAGGTGCTGATGTTTTTGGTATATCCAGTAGTCTTGTGAATATAAAGCTTGTAAAAGAAAAAAACTGGAAAGCCATCGAAGATGCGGCGCGATCCTACACAGAAGCAATATTGAATTTTAAATAATTATGATTGTCATTTGATTTTCATGGTGCATAAAGTAAATAGCATTAATATGAAACCGGGATATACTCCTGGAAATCGACTTAATTTTTGATAAACAGCTGCAAGTTAGTAAATAGTGGATCGAACTTATTGATTGACTTGTTTGACGAAGCGATGGGTTGTCATGCACGAACAGCGATAGTTGTTAATATGACACCAAAAGGTATTGCTTGTGAAATTGAAGTTCTGGTAGAACTAAAGGAATAGGCGAAATTATCAAGAGTTTTTCATTTTGTAAGTGCAAGGTTTTTTAAAGAATTTACTTAAAAACCTTGTACTTTATATTTTTATTTTTGCCGTCATTCGACGGCAAAAATATCATTTATAAGGCATGATATATGACTATATTTTATAGTGTTTCTATTACTTCCGATAATTTATACTCATAGGTGAAGCACTATAAATACAGGGGTTAGAGGCTGTTTCCGCGAATTCATCCGCGATAAAGAAAAAATCGCGGAACATGTTATTAAAGGACTTCATCGATGAGCGCAACGGTTTGGGATGTTCTTTTGTCTAGAACATGACTATAGGTCTTGGCGGTTATATTGAGAGAGCTATGCCCTAAACGCTTGGAAACCAGTTCAAGATCTGCTCCT
>JBAYAD010000101.1:0-8856 GCA_041669965.1 Selenomonadaceae bacterium | reverse complement strand
TATTCCTACAGAAAAATTTTCTCCGCTAAAGGATCTTACGGATACACAACTTGCCCTGCAAAAAATTAAAGACACCTATGAAACCACCTTTGTCATTTTCACCGGTGTGTGGGGCGGGCGCTTTGACCATACATTCAGTAATATTTATTCGCTGCAGGGATTTTGTGACAAGCACTTTTCCGGCTGCGCCGCTGATGACAAAGAAGTTCTGCTTTTTTTAAAAGGAACAAATCATATTTCTATTGATTTTTCACTGCTGCCAGAATCAATCTCACTGTTGCCGCTTGAGCCAAACTGTACAGGCGTTTCTATTGATGGTGTTTATTGGCCTCTAGATAAAGTTAAACTAAATACAACACTTCCTTATGCCATAAGCAATAAACTTGCAGCTTCTTCAAAACAAGTTAAAGTATCCCTCACTGCCGGAACTATTGGCATCTATTGTCAATGGAACGAAAAGGAGCTCATATCATGATTGCAACCTTTATAAAAAATCTCACAGAACTTTCTTCACATACTACAACCATTTTTGCCTTGTTTGCCGTTATTCTATTTATTTTCGCTTTTCTTCATTTTAGAAAAGTAACTCTGAATACAAAAATAATTGTAACAATCTCACTTATGCTTGCACTCACGATTCTTCTAAATCAATTTAAACTTTATCATATGCCACAAGGTGGAAGTATCACCCTTGGAGGTATGCTTCCTTTGCTATTTATTTCATTTCGCTATGGCCCTGGCGTTGGCTTTCTTGCTGGTTTCCTCTATGGCATGATAAATCTTTTACAAGACCCCTTTATTATGCACCCTGTACAGGTGCTTTTTGACTATCCGCTTCCTTATATGGCTCTTGGACTTGCTGGCTGCTTTCCAAAACATCTTTATATTGGTACGACAATCGCCATAGCCGGACGTTTCCTCTGTCATTTTATCTCTGGCATTGTTTTTTTCGCCTCTTACGCCCCAGCTGGTACCTCTGCCTATATTTATTCTTTCATCTTCAACGCAACTTATCTCGTACCCGACTTTATCATTTGCCTTATATTATTGAAGCTGCTTCCAACAAAAAGACTTCTCTCCCAAATGGATTCGTCCACAAAAAATACTTTTTTCGTCTAAAAACACATACGCGCATATTTTAAGATTCAACCGCACCAACTTGCTTTATTTTCCCAGTTATAAATCAATAACACCGTAGTGTACGGAACTGTACTTCCCCCCTAGGACATACTGCATGCCGAGCCGCTTAAACTCAAGACTTCGGCTGTTTTCCTTCATAACAACACGGCAGCGCGCAACGCGTTTTGCTTCTTCTATAGCAGCAATACTCACCGCCCGAGGCTCAGCTACACAACGAAGTGGCTGTAAGTTTATACTAGCCTTCAACGGATAGCGAAACATTGGGTCAAGATAAACAATATCCACGGATTTATCCGATTGCTGCTGTAAATACATAAGATAATCCATCATCACAACATTAATACGCCGCATTGCTTCCTGCAAAGGATAATTTCCTGCAATAAAATGTGTAAGACCATACCCCACAATTTCTGAAATAAGCGGACTTACCTCAAGCCCTGTCACACTACCCTCAGGACCAGCAACAAAACTCGCGACAATGGCATCTGCACCAAAACCAAGTGTACAGTCAAGTACACTCATACCAGCCCTGAGCTCCATGGCCTCAATCATATGATCTTTCTGCCCAAGGCGAATATTTTTAACACGAAGATGCGCCATATTCGGATGAAAAAAAAGCTCACCATCTGGTGTTACAAGCACAAGTGCCTTTTTTTTTGCTACAAGAACAAGTTCTGTCTTATATTCTTCCTTAAGTGCTTCAATTGATGCCTTACCGCGCTCAACAAAATCAAACCCTAAACGTGCTGCTGTTTCTTTTGCCAGCTTGCTGCTGTCCTCTTTCACTTTATGGCCGGTTGTCACGATTGCTTTTTTCATTGATTCACTCATGTCCTTTTAAACATTTTTGCCAGTTCATCTGTGCTAAATTTCAAGATTGTTGGTCGGCCATGAGGGCACGTATAAGGTAATGATGTATTGGCAAGCTCATCAAGAATAATCTGCATCTGACGGATATTTAATGTATCCCCTGCTTTAATAGCCGCACGACATGCTGTTGTTGCAAGACATGCGTGCCGAATTTCCTTTGCTGTTAAATTATGCATATTCTGCAGTGATTCCAATATTTCACAAATAATCAAAGAAGCTTCACTAACTGGAATATCTGCAGGAACCTCCTTTAAGCGAAACTGTTGCGGCCCACTGCTTTCCATATCAAAACCAAGGCTTTTAAAAAGCAGCTGGTTCTCTTCAATAAGCTTTGTTTCCTTTTTATCAAAATCGAGAAAATCATGTACAAGAAGCTGCTGTGAAGGAATTGCATCTGCCATACCAGCAAAGCGATCATAAAGAATACGTTCATGTGCAGCATGTTGATCAACAATATAAAGACCTTTCGCGTCGTGTGCGACAATATAGCAGTCAGCAACCTGCCCAATTGGCATAAGTGTCCCCTCATAAATCGGCAATGACGATGATTCACAGGCCCCCGTCATATCATTCGTCCTGGTTGCTTCATTTGGCAATGGTACTATTTCCTTATGTAATATAGCTTGTGCTTCAGAAAAAGTAACATTCGACTGCTTTGCCATGCTGTTAAATTCTTTCTTATCTAGTGCAAATGGAGGCTCTGTTGAACTGGGCGCAGTGTATTGTGCTGTATCCTCCCGTGAAAAGCTTGGTCTTTCTGAATTCAGCGGAGGTGCTGCTGTCGCCGGTATAAACTGCATTGGCATCGTATAGTGACGCTCTACATTCTGTACAGTAGCAGCAACATCGCCAAGTTGCTGTCCTGCCGGACGTATAGCATCAACAACTGATTTATATACAGCTTTAAAAAGACGCCCCTCATCTTCAAACTTCATTTCGCTTTTTTGTGGATGAACATTGACATCTATACTATTCTGTGGCAACTTAATATCAAGTACTGCTAATGGGTGTCCCGCCTTCGGTAAAAGCGACTGGTAGGCATTGTCAATAGCTCGGGCAATTGCCCGATTCGACAGAATACGTCCATTTACGATATAAGTCTGCCACGTACGACTGCTCTTAATCATTGATGGTTTCGTGATAAAGCCCGTGATCTGCATATCCATATCCGTAAACGAAAGACCTAGCAAAGCATCACCGACTTCACTTCCATAGATACTCTGAATTGCATCATACAGTGAATCATTTCCCGGGGTTGAGATCGCCATTTTATTATTATTTATAAATTTAAATGCAACCGAAGGGTTAGACAACGCAAGCTTTATAATAAAATCATTAATCTTTGACCCTTCCGTATGTGTTGTTTTTAAAAACTTCTTACGGGCTGGTGTATTAAAAAAAAGATCTTCTACCTTAACAGTAGTCCCAATGTTACAGCCTGTTTCACGAAGATCATTAATCTTTCCACCAACAATATCAATGAGTGTACCAAGCTCACTGCCCGCCTGACGTGTTATAAGCGAAAATCGCGAAACAGAAGATATCGTTGGCAAAGCCTCACCACGAAATCCCAGTGTTGAAATCGTATTAAGATCACTAACTGCATTGATCTTACTCGTTGCGTGACGCAAAATTGCGAGCTTCGCATCCTCAATACTCATACCACTGCCATTATCTGTCACGCGTATGAAGCTTGTGCCACCGGCCATGATTTCAATTTCAATTTTTGCCGCACCAGCGTCAATTGCGTTTTCAATAAGTTCTTTGACAACAGAAGCCGGACGTTCAACAACTTCACCTGCAGCAATCTTATTAATCGTATTTTCATCAAGAACATGTACTATACTCATGATTTACCTGTTTCTCCTTTCGCCTGTTTTTGCAATTTATAGAGTTCATTCATCGCCTCTAAAGGCGTCATTGTCATTATATCAAGTGCCAGGATCTGGTCGCTCAGCGACGAGGAAAAAAGTGATCCCATAAAATCATCTTTTTCTTCTGTAGTCACGGAATTTAGTGCTTTAGCCGCTTCTCCCGCTGGCAAAGTTACAAAATCTGTTTCTTTTTTTGCTGCATCTGCACCAAGTGCAGCTTCTTTTTCATGCTGCATTTCCAGCTGCATAAGGATTTTATCGGCACGATCCGTGACCAGCTTGGGCAGTCCGGCAAGCCTTGCAACATGAATACCATAGGATTTATCCGCACTACCAGGAATGATTCGCCGAAGAAAAACAACTTTTGTTCCACGCTCCTTAACAGCTACACAACAGTTCTTTATCTTATCATCCGCCAAATCCGTAAGTTCATGATAATGCGTAGCAAACAATGTTTTTGTATGAACTTTATTACGTATATACTCGATTACAGCACGCGCAATACTCATGCCATCAAATGTACTTGTCCCACGCCCAATTTCATCAAGAATAACAAGACTATTTTTTGTCGCATATTTCAATATTTGTGCAACTTCATTCATTTCCACCATAAAAGTGCTCTGACCACTTACAAGGTCATCACTTGCCCCAATACGTGTAAAAATACGATCAACCGGTGAAATTGTTGCCTCACGTGCCGGCAGAAAACTACCAATCTGCGCCATAAGCGTCAAAAGCGCTGTTTGCCGCATATACGTTGATTTTCCAGCCATATTAGGCCCTGTAATGAGCAGTATTTCGCTATCTATATGATTAAGCCGTGCATCATTCGGAACAAATAAATCACGCGTAAGAATGCGTTCAACAAGTGGATGACGGCCATCTTTGATATCGATCTCACCATTATTTGTCAGTATCGGTCGAATATAATTATAAGAACAGGCTGCTTCCGCAAGACTAACAATCACATCGACAACCGCAATTCGCTGCGCAGTCTGCTGAATACTGCTGAGCTGCTGTTTTATGAGCTCACGCACTTCTGTAAAAAGCAGATATTCAATATTGACAATTTTTTCCTGTGCTCCAAGTATTTTTGTTTCAAATGCCTTGAGATCTTCCGTAATATAACGTTCGGCATTGGCCAGAGTCTGTTTGCGAATATAACAATCTGGTACGAGGTCCGTTCCACTATGGCGCACTTCAATATAATAACCAAACACCTTATTATAACCAATTTTAAGCGACTTAATCCCAGTTTTTTCCTTTTCGTTTTCTTCCATTTCCTGAAGCATTTGCTTACTGTCATGCGCAATACGGCGGTATTCATCAAGCTCAGCATTATAACCTGCCTTGATTATACCACCATCACGCAACGAAATTCTTGGTTCATCAACAATTGCTTTTGTCAAGAGATCTACCATATCATCGTAGACCTGAATGCCGTTATAACATTCTTGTAAAAGGTGTGTTTTCACATTTGACAGATGTATCTTAATACCCGGTAAGGAGTTAAGTGACAACTTCAATGCAATGAGATCACGTGCATTAGCTGTACCGACTTCAATACGCGTTAGCAGACGTTCGAAATCATAGATATCCTTACAGCCTTCCCGCAGAAAATTGCGCATGGTAAAGTCATTAACAATTTCATCAACCGCATCAAGACGATCATTGATTTTCTTGATATTTAAAAGCGGATATTCCAACCACTTTTTCAGCAAACGGCTGCCCATTGCTGTCTGTGTAAAATCAAGTACATCAAGAAGCGTATCTTTCTTACCACCATCGCGGAGGTTACGCGTAATTTCAAGATTGCGCAAAGTATATGTATCCACAACAAGATTTTCTGAAGAATCCAAATAGGTAAGTTTATTAAGATGCGTCAGGTCTGTTTTGACTGTCCTATGCAAATAATCAAGTAACGTCGCAACAGCTGCTTTTGCTTCGGCCGATTCAGGCCGGTTATCCGCATCGAAATGCTGAATGATCCGATCATCGATTGCTTTAGAAATTTCATCAAGCTCCGTAAACGAGCAGCGGCTCAACCGAAGATTCACAAATTCATTGAGATCTTCACGATAAGAAAAATTACCAACAATTATAATTTCTGGCATCATGAGACGGTAAAGCTCATCAAAGAGCATCTGTTTTCTATCTGCTCCCTCATAGATACCATAAAAACATTCGCCTGTTGAGATATCCGCTCCGGCAAGCATAATTTCTTCATTCTTTTCGTAGAGAAGCGCAATATAGTTATTATTTGCATCTGTTAGTGCAGACTCCGAAAGCACCGTTCCTGGCGTAATGATCTTGATTACCTCTCGCTTTGTCAATCCCTTCGCTTTGGGATCACCGATCTGCTCCGCAATGGCTACCTTGTAGCCTTTATTGACAAGCTTATTAATATAAGACTCCGCCGCATGATATGGAATACCACACATTGGTGCCCGATCATGTGCGCCGCTCCGTCCCGTCAACGTCAGCCCCAGCTCACGTGATGCGATCTTTGCATCCTCAAAAAACATCTCATAAAAATCCCCTAGCCGAAAAAAAAGAATTTCATCCGGATGCTGATTTTTAGTTTCTTTATATTGCTGCATCATTGGTGTCAATTCCATATTTCTTATACCTCCATATATGGTAAAAGGGCTGCATCCCCACAGCCCTAAAATTTCTATTTCTCTTGTAACTTTCCCTTAAGTACCCACGTCTGCGGATGCGTAATCCTGATGTTTACAAGATCACCTGCTTTTTCCGTACCGCTTTTATCCCAGAGTACAATTTTATTTGTCCGCGTACGGCCTGTAAATACTGTTTTATCTGTACGGCTTGGCCCTTCGACAAGGACTTCCACATCCTGCCCCAGAAAATGATTGTTAATGTCCAGACTGATTTCATTCTGCACAGCCATAAGCTTATGCAGGCGTTCCTTCTTGCAAACATCATCTACCTGATTTTCCATCACTGCTGCCGGTGTCCCTGAACGCTTCGAATAAAGAAATGTATATGCCGCATCATAGCGAATTTCTTTAAGAAACTCCAGCATTTGGACAAAATCCGCCTCTTGTTCTCCCGGAAAACCTACAATAATATCCGTTGTAATGCTTGCCTGCGGTACTGCCTTACGTATTTTTGCTACAAGTGCACGATAATATTCAACGGTATAGCCACGATTCATTGCTTTCAGCAATTTGTTGCTGCCATACTGCACTGGTAAATGAAAATGCTCGCAAATGTGTTTACTGTTTTTAATGACATCAATCGCTGTATCACTAAGATCGCGTGGATGACTCGTCATATAACGCACACGTTTTATACCATTGACTTTGTCAACCGCTTTCAGTAAATCCGCAAAGTTTTCACCTTTGCGATCCTTACCATAAGAATTAACATTCTGACCAAGCAATGTAACCTCTTTAAAACCCTGTGCAGCTGCATCTTCGACTTCTTTCACAACATCTGCCAGTATACGGCTGCGTTCTCTTCCACGCACATAAGGCACAATGCAGTACGTACAGAAATTATTACATCCATACATAATAGGCACCCATGCTGATAACGTTCCGCCACGCTGTGTCGGCACATTATCCGGCAGCTCTGTATCACCTAGCTGCACATCAACAATATGACCATTCGAGCGTTGTACTTCTTCGATTACATGGATAAGTTCGTGTACCTTGTTCGTTCCTAACACAAAATCGATATGTGGTGCACGCTTAATAAGCGCATCTCCATCCTTCTGTGCCATACAACCCGTAATACCAAAAATCAATTTCGCATTTCTCTGCTTCAAGTGCTTGATCTCACCAATCTTACCAAAAATCTTATCTTCAGCTGACTCACGCACACAGCATGTATTGAGCAGTATAAGATCCGCTGTATCCATATCCTCTGTCCGCGTATATCCAATCGTCAAAAGCTGACCTTCCATGCGTTCCGCATCAGAAATATTCATCTGACACCCATATACGCCAATAAAAACCTTTTTATTTTTCGTACTATTATTATCTATCATCATAAAATCAATACAATCCCCCGTGCCATTTTCTTTGACTAATGTCTAATTTTATCACATATTCAAAAGCGATGAAAGTTTTTTAGAACGATTTCTCTATTATATAAATATATAAACATTTCTTCATTTGCTTTCGTTGTTTCTTACTATCCATTATTTTATCACGAATCATAAAAAAGTACCGAGCTTAGACCCTAAAGCGCTAAGGTCTAACCCGGTACTTAAAATATTTTTTATCCAGCATCAGATAAATTTATAGATTTGCGTTCAACCGTTTATATTCCCAACGAGCAAGTGTGGATAATGAATAATTCAAGACAAAATAAATCAAAGCAATACAGGCAAATATCGTGAATAACTGCCCCGTTGTGCTGTATTTACCGATTAAAATCATGCCCCGACCTGTCAATTCTTCTGTTCCAACTGCCCATACAAAAGATGAATCTTTGATGATCGTCGTAAACTCCGACATCATCGGCGGAATAATGCTGCGATAAGCTTGCGGCACTACAATAAACCGAAGAACCTGGAAATGACTCATCCCCTGAGAATAAGCAGCTTCATATTGCCCTTTTGGTATAGAATTCAATCCGCCCCGAACAACTTCAGCCATTGTAGCAGCCGTAAAAATCGACATAGCCGCGATTCCTGAGATGACTGGTGGCAACGGTGTCATAAAACGAACAATTAGCACAACCAACAAACAAGGTATATTTCGTACAATATCTATATAAATTATAGATATTGTTGAAAGCACAGGAGTTTCTAAATGACGAGCAATACCAAAGATCGTTCCAAAAATAACGCTAAATACAATGGAACATATACCAATCTCCAAAGTTACTTTAAATCCACCCAGCAGGAAGAGCATATTGGAAGACTGGAATACTTCAGAAATCATGCTATCCAACCTCCCCTTTAAATTCTAATCTTTTAACATACTTCGTCATTAAAAAG
>JBAYAD010000100.1:0-8864 GCA_041669965.1 Selenomonadaceae bacterium | reverse complement strand
CAAGAGTATTGCCCCGAAAAACAACGCAATGCTAAACCCCTGCAAAAAGTTACTGGCTGTAGGTGCAGCCTTCTTACCAAGCAGTATGGTTAATGGACGAATTTCAAAAAACAAAAACGACAAGGAAAAAAATGCAACAGGCAGATCTTTTGCCAGCAAAGCATACAACAAAACGCTTACTGCCATGATCATTCCCGTACGTTCACCACGGCTCATAATTTTCACTTGCTGCTTTGGTTCTACATATTTTTCGGTTTCCTCTTCACTTTCATCGTATGGCATTCTGACGCGCATAATCCTGCCCCCTTACTTTTCTTTTTATTCTTTTTTAGATTTCGCTGTGAACTGTAAAACCTCCTACCAAAATTACAATTTTTTCGCAAAAAGTTTTCGTCACTCCCATATAATATTGTCTTGTCTTACTACCTTATCCTTGTTATAATAAAAAACATATTCATTGCCAGCATTCACTATATGACTGCACTAATAAAGGCAATGACAACACCCAATCACTTACATGATAAAGGTGTTTTATTTTATAAAAACAGGTGGTATGACGCATGTTTCATTTTGATCAGCTTCTTATTGTTTTACTCGGCGGCGGTATTGGTGCTGTTACCCGCTATATAGTAACACTTCTCATCAGCAGCCGTTTTGGTTCTATATTTCCTTTTGGCACCTTGTGCGTCAATCTTATCGGCTGTTTTATCATGGGCTTTTTTATGATTTTCACTAGTGAACGCGTTCATATTGCCGCAGGTCTTCGACTGCTCATCACCGTGGGCTTTCTTGGCGGCCTTACTACCTTCTCTTCTTTTGGCTATGAAACAATGCATCTTCTGCGCGAAGGTAATACGATTTCTGCATTTCTCAACATAAGTGCCAACCTTATTCTCGGCCTTTTAGCTGTATGGATTGGAATATTTACTGCAAAATTCATATAAAGAAAACCTATTGCTTTTCTAGCCGATACATTTTCTTTATCGGCAGCTAGTGGTATCATTTATTACTGTATAATCTTATTTTTGCAAAAAATCACAAAAATCGTTGCTTTTTCCAAGTAATATGCTATATTTTTAATGATTCACACTTGTATTGTAATTCATTTGTATTGTATAATAATAAGGGTATCGCTTTGTATAGGTTTATAGTAAATGGTATAAATACATCAGTCAAATGACGATCACAGATATATACCTTCCTCTATCGATTAAACTTCTAATAAAACAGTAAGGAGAATTTCAATTATGACAAGAATTAAAGACGCGCTCGATGCAGTAACAAAAGCCATTATTACTCAAAAAGATTATCTTACCGCACTCGACGCAGAGATTGGTGATGGAGATCACGGTCTCAACATGGCTCGCGGCTTTTCTGCCGCACAGGAAAAGGTTGAAGAAATGGATGATACAACACAACCAGGTCCCGTCCTAAAAACCATTGGTATGGCACTTATCAACAACGTCGGTGGTGCTGCCGGTCCGCTTTATGCTACAGGTTTTCTCAGGGCTGCTGCCGAATGTGATGAGAATACTGCCCTAAACACAATAAATGTTGAAAAACTGCTTGGTGCTGCCATCAAGGGCATTCAGGAACGCGGTCGTGCTGAACGCGGAGAAAAAACTATGCTGGATGTGCTTATTCCAATTCACGAATGTTTTACTCCAGAAGCCGTCGGTGACAAAACACTTTTTCAGTGTCTTGCCGATGCCTCTCGTGCAGCTAAGGAAGGCGTCGACTATACAAAGACAATTGTTGCAACAAAAGGCCGTGCCAGCTACGTTGGTGAACGCAGCATTGGTCATGAAGATCCAGGCGCTGTTTCTTCCATGATCATGTACAGAGCACTCTACACATTCTTAAAAAGATAATAATTGACGTTATAATATTTATAAAAATGGCAGACAGTCTATCCTAACAGGATTTTCTATCTGCCATTTTTATAAGCAAAATCTTTTTTACAAAAAAATCCCACTTTCATGAATCGCCTGCAGCTGCCAGTCACCATTTCCCTTAAGCTGTAGATTTTTTTCATGCTGACCCAAAAGCGTCGAATGATGCCCGACACTGACAACAGCCGTTTGCGGTAATTCCCGGTGTAAAAGCTCATACATTGCTTTTTCAAGTGGTTCATCAAGGGCTGAAGTAGACTCATCCAGAAAAGCCCAGTCCGGCTTTACCAAAAGAATCCGGGCGAAAGCAATACGCTGCTGTTCGCCAAGCGAAAGGATATGGCTCCAATCATCGACAACATCAAGTTTATCGATAAATTGTACAAGATGGCAAAGGTTAAGCAGCCGGCAAAGCTCTTCGTCTGTTGCTTGCACACGGCTCTTCGGATAGCAGATTGCCTGCCGCAGACTGCCAAGCGGCAAATACGGCCGTTGTGGCAAAAAAAGACAGTGGCTGCCTTTCGGCACATCCAATTTTCCACCGCCAAACGGCCAAAGACCAGCAAGTGTACGCAAAAGCGTGCTTTTGCCACAGCCCGAATTTCCTGTAATAAGTAAATACTCTCCCGGCTTCAGCGTAAGACTACAGTCCTCCAGAAGAACCGTTCCTGCTGGCAGCTTCACCTGCAGATTTTCTACGTTAAATACTTCTCCCTTATCTGTGTACTGAATATCCGATGTAATATTTTGCGCTTCCTCCATATGATGGCGAAAACCATCTAAACGATGAATAACCGCTGTCAATTGCGCAATTGATGTATAAGAATCAATGATATAGGAAAGCGCGTCCTGAACATTTCCAAAAGCCCCAATGGTCTGTGTAAATCCACCGAGCTGCATCTTACCGGTAAAATAACGTGGTGCTGCCAAAAGTATTGGTACAATAATCGCCGTCTGACCATAGCCTGAGGTAAACCAGGAAAGTGCCTTTTCCCGGCGGATAAGACTCCAATAATTTTTTATTACATCCGCGAATCGTTCCTTAAAACCGTTTTGTTCCGGTTCTTCACCACCATAGAATGCAACACTTTCACTATTTTCCCTCACACGCATCATATTGAAACGAAAGTTTGCTTCATAACGCTGCTGATCAAAGTTCAGCCGAATAAGCTTGCGGCCAACACGATGTGTCAGAAATGTACCAACAATCGCATAAACCAGAGACAGCCAAACCATATATCCATAGATCGTAAACGAATACCCCGCAACAGAAAATTCTAATGCGCCTGAAAGTGTCCAAAGAATAACGACAAAAGCAATCAATGTCGTAAACTGCTTCAATCCACCCAGTGTCAGCTGCAGTGTAAGCGTAACAAATTGATTGATATCCTCAGATATTCGCTGATCCGGATTATCCATATCACTCGTCAAAATCTGCATCTTATAATAGACCTGATTCTTCATCCACTTGTTCATATAACGATTCGTCATCCAAATCCGCCATCTGATCTGGAGCATCTGACGCAAATACATCGCATAGACGGCAACGACAATATAACTAAACGCAATCAAAGCAAACTTACCAATAAGCGGCAAAAAAAGCTCTAATTTATAGTTTTGTAATGCATTATAAAAATCATTATTCCATTTATTAAGCAATACAAGCGCATAAACTACAGCAAAATTCAAAAGGATAACAACTGTAAGAAGTCCCCTGGCCCGCCATTTTTCTTCCGAATTCCAATACCCCTTAAATAATTCCCAAAACTCTTGCAAAAACGCGTTCTTCATCGGGACACCAAACCTTCCATTTGGAATATATATCGCTTACAGTATACCTTTTCATGGAGGTTCCTGCAATATTATGGTAAAATATAGTCATTGAAGTTCCAGAGGAGGCGCACCCCATGATTTTAGCAAAATTGGTTCTTGCAATCTTGTTTTTTATACTGCTCTATTTTGTTTATCGCTATTTTCCGAACCGCAAAATCTTTTTGCTGTTCTGCTTTTTGCTTACAGGCATGGCATTTTTTCTTATGTTTTCTTATCACCAAACAAAAAATGCAGCTCCGCTTATAGCCGACGAAGAGAAACAAGAACTTCTTCAGCAACAGTATATTTTTTCTAATTGGTATAATGACTACGAAAAAAACTTTGATAGTCTCGACCACAACTGGCAGCGATATCATCAAATTCTGGAATCCTTCACAAACGATGAAATAAGTATTCAGACTACCTATGTACGTCTTTCACAACTTGAAGCCGATGCCGCCAAGCTTCGTGACAAGCTTAACCGACTCGAACCGCCCGCCGGACTTAGCAATGCCAACTCTGATCTTACAACAAAGATTCTCCAAAAAACACGTGCCTACACCAATGCACAATACCAGACGATCCTCCACACAAAAGAAGCTGCCGACCCGGCACATTTGCTCTCCAATAATCAGGAAGAACAGTCCAGGCGGCTTCAGGAAGTCATGATTATAAACTCCCCGGCAAACCTTGTCATAGCTCCTGAGATTTCCGCCATCAAAGACAATCTTCTCCTCCCCAAGGGGAATGAATAAACCATGTAAAGACCAGATTATCAACTAAGATAACCTGGTCTTTATTTTACTGCGACTTCCATTTTGCGCTGATAAAAGCTTACAATTTTCAGACCAATCAATGTACATAGTTCTTTCGCTGCTATAAAATTCCCGCCAACAGCCTCTGGCACATGCGCATCTGATCCAATCGTCACATAGCGGCCTCCCAGTTCATAATAACGCTTATAGATAGGTACGAGTGTCTTAAGCGCCAATCGATCCGTCAGGCGGCGTGTACTAAGTTCCAGTACATTCCCCTGTGCTACCGCTATTTTCAGCAGTGCATCAATAGGTTCAGCAAACGCATTATATTGCAAATTAGAATCGCTATATGGTGCATAGCGCGCAATATAATCAATATGACCAAGTACATCAATAAATGAATGCATACGCAGCAGCTTTGCCATCTCCGTAAAATATAAATTGTATACCTCGGTCTTTTTTCTGCCTTTATAAAACTCAGGATAGTAAATATCTTTACCTTCAAGTAAGTGAACTGAGCCAATAACCATATCAAAGTTTTCCTGCCCAATAAATTTTTTATTTTTCTCTACACAACAAGCCTGCATACCCATCTCAACACCCAATCGCAAAGCTGCACCACTACGCTGTGCACCATACTCGGCAAAATAAGCAGCCGGATTAAATCTAAAAATAAGATCACCTGGATAATCAAAATCCAAATGTTCTGTGAGGACAAGTCCAATTCCTTTTTCCTTTGCCGCCTTTACCGCATCAGCAAGCTGCATCTCAGAATCTGCGGAAAATTTTGTATGAACATGGCTATCAAAAATCATTTAAAGTCCTCTTTTCTACAGTATTTTCCTGCTGTGCTATATAGGCCTCCTGCAAAGCTGTTGCCAACTGATCCGGACATGAGGTTGACTTTGATCCACATAGTATTCCACTAAAACGCTGAACTACGCTATCCATATCCATGCCAACGACAAGTTTTGCTATTCCTTTTAAATTTCCATCACAACCACCCTCGAATACTACCTTTTTAATTATTTTTCCATCCAACTCAACTGTAATCGTTTGTGAGCATGTTCCTTTTGTCGTATATATATATGCGCTCATTTCATTTTTCCTTTTCTACACTTTTTTATTATTTATTTTATATTATAATAACATTCACCTCGTTTTGTAAACATTTTACTCTATAAAGACTTTTTTTCTATCTTTTTGTTGATAACTGAAGATTTCTATTTTATAATAAATTAAACTGGGTATATTTATCTATTTTATAGATTTTTTGTATTCAAAGAATAGAGGTCTCTTATACATGCGAATTTCACATGATCTTCCCCAAAAATTCAACTCAAAAATCTATCGCACCCTTGTAGATTTTAACAGCCTTTTGTTTTTCAAATGGGACCTTTTAAGCGACAACGCTTCATTTACACCAAATCCTCTTTTATCTTATAAAGCTCCTGCCCATAAAGACCACTTTTCTTTTACATTACTCTGCACGGAAATTGTCCATCCCGCGGATCAATATCTTATCGAAAATATTCTCAATGAAATCTTTTCGCCAACAGACAACCCCCATAACACAGAGCGACATGATGACTTTGAACTGCGCATTTTCAATACAAAGGGTTTTTATACCTGGACAAAACTGCGCTCTGTTATCTATTTCAAAGAAGGCCTTCCAACCATTCTTTTTGGTTCTCTGCAGGATATCAACTCACAAAAAGAACAGGAAATCAGTTTGCAGCGTGAAGTAGAACATGACCCGCTTACAGGGCTTTATAATAAAGCTGCCTGTCATCGCCTCATCAGCAAATATTTTCATACAAATCCGGATACGAACCGGTATCAGTCTCTGCTTCTTATTGATGCAGATAATTTCAAAACCATCAATGATACGTTTGGTCATCTTTTTGGTGATGCCGTGATTACGGATATGGCAATGGAATTTGAAAAATATTTTCGTCGCGACGATATTGTCGGGCGCATCGGCGGTGATGAATTTCTCGTCCTGCTGAAGGACATCCCCTCGATTGATTTACTCAATAAAAAATGTGCACAACTCATCCAAAATCTTCATCGTTCTTATAAAAACGGTGATGAAACTGTTACATTCTCTATCAGTATTGGCATTGCTCTTTTTCCTGACCACGGCACTTCCTTTCATGAGCTTTTCCAGCGTGCTGACAAAGCACTTTATTCATGTAAAAGCAAAGGAAAAAGCTGCTTCGCCCTCTATGAGCCGGGTATTATTGTCAACAAAGCTGGTCTTTCCCGTCATCATAAAGTAAACCTGGAAGAATTTCAGCAAAAAGCTTTTAAAGACAATATGATCGAGTTTACCTTCCGCCTGCTTTATGAAACAAAAAATCCGGAAGCAACTATATCGATTGCCTTAAGCCTGCTTGGTAAACAATTCAACATTGACCGCGTAATCATTCGTCAGTACAATAAAGATATGAATGCCTTCCATAAAAAATTTGAATGGCTGAGTCCTAAAGCATTTCCTCTGGAAGAGGATTCGACAGATCCTGCTATTATTGATGCATTAAACCAATGCAATAATGCTATTATGTCACTTTATAAAGCAACCCCCTATGGTGAGATCTCTGTTTGCACAGATACCCTGCAGCTTTCTGCCGAGTATACTACAGCTTTTACTACACAACATATACATTCTTTTATCTACTCGAAGATCATGCGTGGTTCAGAGATGCTTGGCTGCATTGGATTTGAATACAACAAAGAACCAAGAATCTGGACGGATGATGAATACAATCATCTTAGTATATTTTCCAGCATTCTCGGTAATGTTCTTATGACACAGGATAGTAATCCAAAACTCATTGCTAAGAATCATTATCTTACGGAAATCATCGACAATATACAAGATCTTGTTTATGTCATTGACAAAGATACTTATGAGGTACTTTTTTTCAATCGTACAATTCGTCAGGCAATCCCGGAAACAACAACTGCACAAAAATGCTACGCCCGCTTTCACAACCGGACTTCCCCTTGCACAAACTGCCCCGCCCATGAGCTTACAAATGGCGCCGAATATATCATTCGAAAAATCAAAAACGAAGAATGGAACATTATGGAAACTGTCCAGATTATTAATATTGAATGGGAAAATCATCGCAAAGCCTGTCTGCTCATTGCACGTCCGGAATAACATTTCTATAAAACAAGGCTGTATCCGCTTTTTAGTGCGGATACAGCCTTTATTTTATACTCATTTATGCTTTTTGATGACATCTACACCCATGTATGAACGAAGTGCTTCCGGTACAATGACAGAACCATCAGCCTGCTGATAGTTCTCGAGGATAGCCGCAACTGTGCGGCCGACTGCAAGCCCTGATCCATTCAATGTATGCACAAACTCCGGCTTGGACTTTGCGTCACGACGAAACTTAATGTTCGCACGTCGTGCCTGATAGTCGAGCGTATTCGAACACGAGGAAATTTCACGATACATACCAGCACTTGGCAGCCATACTTCGATATCATACGTTTTTGCCGATGTAAAGCCCATGTCACCCGTGCAAAGCAATACGACATGATGTGGTAAGTCAAGAAGACGAAGTACGTCTTCAGCATCATCTGTCATCGTTTCAAGCTCATTCCAGGAATCTTCCGGCTTAACAAACTTGATAAGCTCAACCTTATTAAACTGATGCTGACGAATAAGACCACGTGTGTCACGACCAGCGCTGCCTGCTTCCGAACGGAAACAAGCCGTATAGGACGTATATTTTTCCGGCAGCGTATCGCCATCAAGAATTTCATCACGATGATAGTTCGTTGTTGGTACTTCAGCTGTTGGTACAAGATAATAGTCCAATCCTTCAAGCTTGAACATATCCTCGGCAAACTTTGGCAGTTGACCCGTTCCAATCATGCTGGCTTTATTTGCAATATATGGAGCAAGCATTTCTGTATAGCCATGCTTATTTGCATGAAGATCCATCATGAAATTGATAACGGAACGTTCAAGGCGAGCCCCCATCCCCTTGTAAAAGGTAAAGCGTGCACCAGTTACCTTTGCTGCACGTTCAGCATCAAGAATGTCAAGATCTTCACCAATTTCCCAGTGTGGTTTTGGTATAAAATCGTACTGCTTTGGTTCGCCCCATTTACGGACTTCGGGGTTATCCTTTTCATCTTTACCAACCGGAACATCATCATTCGGCACATTTGGGATGTTTAACATGATTTCGCGCAGACCCATTTCGACTTCTTTAAGGTCATTATCAAATGCGCTGATCTGCTCACCGACTTTGCGCATTTCACCCACAAGATTGTCTGCATTTTCCTTATTTTTCTTCATTTCACTAATCTGTTTGGAAACTGTATTGCGCTGATTTTTCAGCACTTCTACTTCCCCCAGGATCGTACGCCGTTT
>JBAYAD010000099.1:0-8888 GCA_041669965.1 Selenomonadaceae bacterium | reverse complement strand
TTGCATCTCGGGATTACAGAGGCTGGTACAGCGCATACCGGAATGATAAAGTCGGCAGTTGGTATTGGCGCACTTTTGGCAGAGGGCATTGGAGATACATTTCGAATTTCATTGACAGGTGATCCGGTTGTCGAAGTAAAGGTAGCCAATGAGATATTAAAAGCGTTAAATCTTCGTGAATACGGTCCGACACTTATATCCTGCCCGACTTGTGGTCGCTGTAATATTGACTTGCCGGCGATTGCGGAAAGGGTAGAGAAAAAACTCGATGGCATAAAAAAACCAATAAAGGTTGCTGTCATGGGCTGTGTCGTTAATGGCCCGGGAGAAGCGCGCGATGCTGACGTTGGTATCGCTGGAGGGAAAGGTGAAGGCCTTATTTTCCGTAAAGGGGAAATTATTCGTAAGGTACCAGAGAACGTACTTATAGAAGAATTATTCAAAGAAATAGATGCAATATCAGGGGAGGAAAAATAATTGCGTGCTACACAACTTTATGCACCAACACTTAGACAGACACCAGCTGAAGCAGAAGTTATCAGCCAGCAGCTAATGCTGCGTGCGGGTATGATTCGTAAGGCAGCTGGTGGTGTTTATACATATTTGCCGCTCGCGTGGCGGACGCTTCGAAAGATTGAAACCATTATTCGTGAAGAGCTTGATGCAGCTGGTGGACAGGAGCTTTCTATGCCGATCATGCAGCCAGCAGAACTTTGGCATGAAACAGGTCGTTGGGATATTTTTGGTGAAGAAATGTTTCGTTTTAAGGATCGCCATGGTCGTGATTTTTGTCTTGGACCAACACATGAAGAGCTGATTACTTCGCTCATATGTAATGAGGTACGCTCATATCGACAACTTCCACTCATGCTTTATCAGATTCAGAATAAGTATCGTGACGAAATTCGTCCGCGATTTGGTCTGATGCGTGGAAGGGAGTTCATCATGCAGGATCTTTATTCCTTTGACAAGGATGAAGCGGGTCTTGATGTTTCTTATAAAAAAATGTACGATGCCTACACAAATATTTTTACACGCTGTGGGCTTGATTTTCGACCTGTTGAAGCTGACAGTGGGGCGATTGGCGGTGGTCATACGCATGAATTTACTGTGCTTGCTGAAGCTGGTGAATCGGAAATTGTGTATTGTTCGGAATGTGATTATGCTGCCAATGATGAAAAAGCAGAGCTTCTGCCGATAAAGGCAGCTGAAGAAGAAATGCTGCCGCTTGAACTTATGGATACACCAAATACGAAGACTATTGAGCTCGTTGCAGATTATCTTAAGGTGTCGGTAGAAAAGACGATTAAGGCAGTTATTTATCAAAACGAAAAGGATGAAGTCGTTTGTGCTTTTGTTCGCGGTGATCATGAAGTCAATGACGTGAAGCTGCAAAATGCAGTACAGGCGATTAATCTGCGTATGGCCGATGAACATGCAATTTGTGCAATCGGTGGTGTAGCGGGCTTCATGAGCCCGATTGGTCTTGCGAAAGAAGCAATCGTTATTGTCGATGCGACAGTTATGGAAATGTGTAACGCTGTCGCTGGTGCAAATCAGGTCGATAAGCATTATAAGAATGTTAATCCGAAGCGTGATTTCAAGAATGTGATAGTCGCGGATCTTCGTCTTATGAAGGAGGGAGATCCTTGTCCGCACTGCGGTAAGCCGGTAAGGATGACACGCGGTATTGAAGCAGGTCAGGTGTTTAAGCTTGGTACGAAGTACAGCGAAGCACTTCATGCGACTTTCCTCGATGAAAATGGCAGAGATCATCCGCTTGTCATGGGATGCTATGGTATAGGTGTAAGTCGAACGATGGCTGCAGCTGTTGAGCAGCACAATGATGAACAAGGTATCATCTGGCCACGTTCAATTGCTCCTTATGAAATTGTTGTTGTGCCAATTAATGCAAAGAATGAAGAGCAGCTCAGTTTGGCAGAAAAAATTTATTGTGAACTGCAGGCAGCACATGTTGATGTACTTCTCGATGATCGTAAGGAACGTGCCGGAGTTAAGTTTAAAGATGCCGATCTTATTGGCTATCCAATACGTATTACGGTCGGGCCGAAAGCTGTCGAAGAAAACCAGATTGAAGTTAAAGTCCGCAGAAATGGTGAAACTTCATTCTATGGAAAAGATGAATACAAGGAAAAGGTGCTAACTGTACTTAAAACATTGTAGATTTATAGAGTTGAATAATAAAAACGACCGAAAAGCTAAGTGCTTTTCGGTCGTTTTTATTTTCATGCAATTTATTCAGCGGTACTGACAACCTTGTTGAGCCCCGTGATGAGAGCGTCAACGTCAATTCCGTGAGCAGAAGCACCTTGCTCAATGTTTTCGAAGTGCGCAGCTGCACAACCAAGGCAGCCCATGCCAGACTTCATAAAAACGTCAACGGTATCAGGGTATTTTTGTACGACTTCCATGATACCCATTTCTTTTGTAATCGTCATAATGAAAAAACCTCCTGTATTTATAAATGTATTCTGACAGAAAAATTATATCATATTTTTATTGAATTTGATACAGATTCTATAAAATGGACTAGTTTTTTCTTTATATTAGCAGTAAAATAGAAAGCATGTATTATTTTATGGAGAGGATTTGGATAAATGGGGATTATTGCGTTTTCATTAGGGCATGTGTCACTCTATTTGTATGGAATTGTAGTTGTTATCGCTATTTTGGCAGGACTTCTGCTTACCTGGGTTAATGTGAGACAACGGGGAGAAGAGTTTTTACCAGTGGTTGATATTTTACTTTACGGGCTGCCAATCGGGCTTGTTTTTGCTCGTTTAGGTTATGTTTGTAGCCATTGGGTATTATATGAAAATAATATTATTAGTATAGTTGAGTTTTGGCAGGGTGGAATTTCAATTTATGGTGGCTTTTTAGGTTTTATTATTACGATTTTTGCGTATACACGATGGTATAATTTAGATTTTTTACACTGGCTGGATATTTTTGCACCGGCAATGGTCGCTGGAGTCATGATTCAAATGATTGGACATTTTGTTATGCAGACGACGGTTGGACTACCATTACCACCGAATATTCCAAATGATAATACACTCGCAGAGTATATTGAGTTTAAATTTCGGCCGTCAGGCTTTGAAAATTATGAATATTTTAAACCGATTGCACTTTATCAGGCAGTTGCACAGGCTGTTATTCTGTTAATTGTTTTGTTACAGTCTGTTTTGCAGGTTCGGCAGCAGTGTATACGCTCGGGGGGGATTTTTCTTTGGGGTACATTTTTATTGGCAGTTACGCGCTTTGTCTGTGGATTTTTTTATTTGTCAGCAGCACCAGGAACCTGGATGAACTTTAGCCAGGGCGTTGCATTGGCGGCATCTGTTCTGGTTCTTTTATTACTTATTATACATCATCGTAAAAAACGCAGTGGAATCATCTTGCGGTTTTGACAACATAAAGGAGAAAGAGAAAAGATGAATTTTGGACAGAGAAAGAAGATTAGTTTACGCAAGAAAATTTTGCTTTTGGTATTGCTTTTTTGTATGCCGATAGTGCTTGTGAGTCCACACAATATGACGGCAAATATGCTTAAAGAATGTACGAATGGAACAAAGGTAGTTGTATTAAATTATCATAAAATAGACAATATGAATATTTCTTTATCGGTATTGCCGAAAGACTTTGATCAGCAGATGGCATATCTCAAGAAAAACAATTATCATACAATTACACCAAATGAGCTATATGACAGTTTAAATAATGGTACAGAACTGCCGGAAAATCCAGTTATTCTTACATTTGATGATGGTTATAGGGATAATTATACTTATGCATATCCAATACTCAAAAAATATGGCTTTAAGGGGACCATATTTGTAATTACAAGTTTTATGGATGTGCAACCGAATTATATTACGTGGGAGCAGGCAAAGGAAATGGAAGCCGACGGTACGATTGATATCGAGTCCCACACGGTTGATCATAAATCAATGACGGGTTTGTCGGATGATCAGCTTCGCGATGAACTGGTACTTTCTAAAAGAGAAATTGAGCAGCGTTTGGGAAAACAGGTAAATTTTATGGCATATCCGACGGGAACCTATAATCTTCATATTGCACAGTTTGTAAAGGAAGCTGGCTACAAGGGTGCCTTTACAATAAAATATGGAAATGTAGATAAGGCTAGTAATGTGTATGCACTTGAACGTGTGCCAATCTTTCATACGGCGGATACATTTAAATCTTTTTGTGAGCGATTACAGTATATTCCAGTTTTTGAACGTCTCGGTTGGATTAAAAGTTAATAAAAAAATAAAAAAATCCTTCTAAAAAGAAGGGTTTTTTTTTTTTATAAAGAATAGAATTAGTAATAAAGTGGTTTAAAGTGGTGCGAAGTGGTTTAAAAAGGGTTTTAGGTGGTGGAAAACATGCTTATGGGGGAATACGTACATACGATTGATGCCAAAGGCCGTGTTATTCTACCGGTCGATTTTCGTGCGGAACTCGGTGAGTCTTTTATTATCACAAAAGGTTTGGATGATTGCTTGTTTGTTTATGGACAGGCCGAGTGGGATATCTTATCGACAAAACTAAAACAACTGCCACTGGCAAAACCAGAAGCGCGTGCTTTTGTACGATTCTTCTTTTCAGGAGCCCGGATGTTGGAATGTGATAAGCAAGGAAGATTCCTTGTTCCGGGAAATCTTAGAAGCTATGCAGTATTGGAAAAGGAAGTTGTTCTTATCGGTGTATCGAATCGTATTGAAGTATGGAGTAAAGCGAAGTGGACGGAATATAATGATGAAATCAATCCGGCTGTTACAAAAATTGCAGAAACCTTGGTTGATTTAGGGATATGAGAGGATGGTCAGAGTGGAATTTCATCATATAAGTGTGTTGTTAGAAGAAAGCATAAAAGGGCTTATAACCGATACGAACGGGGTTTACGTGGATTGTACACTAGGGGGCGCCGGGCATTCAAGCCGTATTGTTGAAAAGCTTACAGCGATGGGACGTCTTATTGGAATAGATCAGGACCCGTCAGCTATTGCCGCAGCTGGTGAACGATTAAAGTCAGCAGGCTGCCAAGTTGATATTGTCCAAAACAATTTTAAGAATTTGGAAGATATATTGCGTGAACAGAATGCTGAAATGGTCGATGGATTTATCTTTGATTTGGGCGTATCTTCATACCAGCTGGATACGGCGGAACGAGGCTTTTCTTATATGCAGGATGCGCCGCTTGATATGCGCATGAATCCGGAAGAGGGGCTGTCAGCCTATGATGTTGTCAATAAGTATGAGGAAAGTAATATTGCCAATATTCTTAAGGAATACGGCGAAGAACGCTGGGCGAAGCGCATTGCAAAGTTTATTGCAGATGCGCGAAGAAATAAGCCAATAGAGACAACAGGCGAGCTTGTTGAGCTTGTAAAGCAGGCAATCCCGTCTGCGGTACGCCGGGAAAACGGAGGTCATCCGGCCAAGAAAACATTTCAGGCAATTCGTATTGAAGTGAATAATGAACTTGGTATTTTAAAAGATGCTTTTACGTGTGCAGTTCATCATTTGAAGCCAGGTGGCCGTATTGTTATTATAACGTTTCATTCATTAGAGGATCGTATTGCAAAACAGACTTTAAAAGAAATGGCACGTGGTTGTATTTGTCCGCCGCAGCTGCCAATTTGTGTGTGTCATCATAAATCTGAAATAAAACTTTTGGGAAAGCCCCTTGTTGCAACGATGGATGAACTCGCGCATAATTCGCGGGCAAAAAGTGCAAAGCTTAGGATTGCAGAGAAAAAAACCGGGGAGGAGAATGTGTATGTTAGCAAAGCGCATTGAAGAGAGTTATGGAACCTATGAAGAAATTCCTGTATCGAAGACAACTGCAAAATCGGCAGGCCGAAGGCAGATGAAGCTGAATACACATCTCCGTTCACGGTGTATGATTCTTCTTATGGTGCTTTCAGCAATGGCGATATTTGTGACGGTACGCAGTGGAGTAAGTGCAAGTCGTGGTTATGAACTTGTACAGATCAAGCAGGAGACTGCACGTCTTGAGAAAGAAAATGAGCATTTGAAGCTCGATATTGCACAGATGAAGTCACCTCAGCGCATCAAACAGATTGCGGTACAAAATCTTGGTATGGTTTTGCCGAAAAACGTTTATTTTGCAGCAGGTCAAAAAAAATAAAGAATAAATTTAAGGGGCTGGTTTTTGCAGCCCTTTTGTTGATTGTAAGTAAATTAAGCGGAGTTTAGATATTTTTGCCTTAAATATTTAGTTTTTTTGAATTTGCTCTATAAAAAATATCCTATCCGTACTATAATATACTACGGTTTCATATGTTTAAATGTATTTGTTTATATGTATTTAGAAATTTGGGAGGATAAATAGATGATGAAAAAGCTCAGGGAGATAGCAGCGTGTATTCCGGGTGCGAAAGTTATAGGTGAAGATAGTATAGAAATTCGCGCAATTGCACATGATTCACGTAAGGTGACAAAAGGAGCGCTTTTTGTTTGTATTGCGGGAGCAACAGTGGATGGACATGCTTTTGTACCACAGGCGGTAAAAAATGGTGCAGTGGCAATTCTTACAGAAAAAGATGTAGAGGTTGCAGCAGGTGTTGCTGTATTGAAGGTAAACGATGTGCAGGCGGCAATTCATAGCATGGCACCGTATTTTTATGATTATCCGTCACAAAAAATGCGTGTGATTGGAATTACGGGAACAAATGGCAAGACGACAACAAGCTATATCACGCGTGCTATTTTGCGTAATGCAGGGTATAAGGTTGGTCTCATCGGGACAATACAGATCATGATTGAGGATGACGTTCTGCCAATACACAATACGACACCGGATGTCCTTGATCTGCAGGAAGCAATGGCTCTTATGGCAGCACGCGGCATGGACTATGTCGTCATGGAGGTTTCTTCGCATGCATTGGCACAGAATCGAGTGGCTGGCTGTGAGTTTGATACGGCGGTCTTT
This sequence comes from Selenomonadaceae bacterium, assembly GCA_041669965.1. Lineage (GTDB taxonomy): Bacteria > Bacillota > Negativicutes > Selenomonadales > Selenomonadaceae > UBA1792. The sequence goes on along the minus strand of JBAYAD010000099.1, from coordinate 1,906 downwards.
ACGAATCTTACACAAGATCATCTGGATTATCATAAAACGTTGGAAAACTATATGATGGCGAAGGCGCGTCTCTTTGAACTTATTAGTGACACAAAACAAAAGAAGCTGGGGAAGACAGCTGTTGTCAATATTGATGATGCTGCCGGGAAGATTATGCTGGAACACGCAGACTGCAGGCACATTACGTATGCGATTGAAAAAGCGGCAGATCTGAGAGCAGTTGATATTGATGTATTAGCAAAGGGAGCGAATTTTGCTATAAAAGGAAGCTTTGGTGAGATGAAACTTCAGCTTAAAATTACGGGTATATTTAATGTATATAATGTGATGTCGGCGGTTGGTGCAGCCCTTGCCGAACATATTGATATTGGTTGCATAAAAAAGACACTGCTGGCATTTACAAGTGTACCGGGGCGTTTTGAACTTGTCGATGAAGGACAGGAGTTTTCTGTTATTGTTGATTATGCTCATACACCGGATGGTCTGGAAAATATTTTACATACTGCACGTCAAATTGCAAAGAAGCGCATTATTACGGTGTTTGGCTGCGGCGGTGATCGGGATCGTACGAAGCGGCCTCTTATGGGGCGTATCGCAGCAGAGCTTTCTGATATTGTTCTTGCGACTTCCGATAATCCAAGATCAGAAGATCCGGAGTTTATTCTTGCGCAGGTAGAAGAAGGTGTGAGAAATGCACTTCATGGCAAGCCGCATGAGAAGATTGTGGATCGTCGTACAGCAATTTTTCGGGCAGTTGAACTGGCTGAACCGGAGGATATTGTTGTCATTGCTGGTAAAGGGCATGAGAATTATCAGATACTGAAAGACCGGACAATTCATTTTGATGATAAAGAAGTAGTGCGCGAGGCGATCAGGGGGGGAAATAAATGCCGGATTTTACACTGAAACAGGTGACGACAGCAACTGGAGCTAAAGTGTATAAGGCCGTTGACCGCGGCTTTACGGATGTCATAACAGATACGCGGAAGATAGAGAAGGGTATGCTTTTTGTTGCATTAAAAGGTGAAAAATTCAATGGTGATGACTTTGCTGCACAGGCTGTGGAAAAAGGTGCTGCAGGCGTTGTAGTAAGTATGAATTGTCCTGTACGGGTGATGGATGGAATGCTGGCAACGGTATTTCGTGTAGAGGATACATTGCTGGCTTATCAGCAACTTGCGCATGCATGGCGCACCCGATTTACTATTCCGGTTATTGCAGTAACCGGGTCGAATGGTAAGACGACGACAAAAGATCTTATCGCAGCAATTCTTTCGAGTCGTTGGAATGTGCTGAAAACGCAGAAGAATTTTAACAATGAGATTGGATTGCCGTTAACGCTCCTGCAGATGAGGGCGCATCATGAAGCTGCTGTTGTGGAAATGGGAATGCGGGGATTCAATCAGATTACAGCACTGGCGAAGATTGCTGAACCCAAAATCGGGATTGTTACAAATGTCGGGGAAACACATATGGAACTCTTGGGATCTTTGGAAAATATTGCCAAGGCAAAAGCCGAAATGGTAAAAGCAATTCCGGCAGAGGGTAGTGTTATTCTTAATGCAGATGATCGCTATGTGGCAGCAATGAAGATCGATGCGAAGGCAAAAGTCCTTACATTTGGGTTAGAGCTGCCAGCGGATGTAAAGGGATCAGAGATTCGGACAGAAGGGGAGAAAACAAGGTTTCATTGTTCTTTTGGCAAAAATGATCGGGAATTTGTTTTACCAATGGTTGGGCGTCATAACATCTATAATGCATTGGCGGCAATTGCAGTGGGATTTTCGCTTGGATTTAATGGTGAAGAAATTCAGCGTGGGCTGGATGGCTTCACGGCGACAGAGATGCGTTTTGAATATAAAAAAGTTAAAGATTATAAGGTTATTGATGATTCCTATAATGCAAG
>JBAYAD010000098.1:0-9047 GCA_041669965.1 Selenomonadaceae bacterium | reverse complement strand
CCTTCTTCTTTCGCTTAGTTTGCTGCGAAAAAGCGGCATAGAGAGTGCCAAAGCAACAAGAACTGCGGTAAAGAGTTTAAGATCGTTTGGCGGCATGCCAAGCTGCAGAACAACTGCAATAACAATACGATAAACAATAGAGCCAAGTACAACAGAGATAAGCCAATTGTAAAAGCTGCGTGTGCCGAAAAGAACTTCACCGATGATGACGGAGGCAAGACCGATGACAATTGTACCAACCCCCATGCCGACATCAGCAAATCCGTTGCTTTGTGCAACGAGTGCACCCGAGATTGCGACAAGACCATTGCTTAGAAGCAGGCCGAGAATAATTGTAAAGTCGGTATTGACGCCGTTGGCGCGAATCATTTGTTGGTTATCACCTGTAGCGCGGATGGCAGCACCAATTTCTGTACCAAAAAACCAGTACATGAGAAACATAAAAAAAATGGTACTCAGCAGACCGACGACAAGAACAGCCATTTGGTTATCGAGACCGTAGCCGGTGACTAGTGTAAAGATCGTATCAATGCGCAGCATAGACAGATTTGCCTTGCCCATAACGCGGAGATTAACAGAGTAGAGTGCAATCATGGTTAGTATTCCCGCGAGTAGTGCTGGAATCTTTAGCTTTGTATGAAGTATGCCAGTAATGACGCCGCCAAGCATACCAGCAATGCCAGCCCCAAAGATTGCAACGAACGGACTTGAACCATTTACAAGCATCGATGCAGCAACTGCTGCACCAAGTGGGAAAGTGCCTTCGACCGTGAGGTCGGCGATATCGAGAACGCGAAAGGTGAGATAGACACCCAGTGCGAGTATAGACCATATAAGTCCTTGCGATATCGTTGGTATTAGTAAATCTACCATATAAATCCTCCTATGAATAAGGGGCTGCCCCAAGGACAGCCCACTTGAAAGTTACGGTTTGTTTAAAAATTAATTTTATTGTACGATGTCAGCATCTTTCTTCATATCTTCTGGGATTGTGATACCAAGAAGTGCGGCATTTGTTTCGTTGATTGTGAGTTTCATTTCTTTGAGTGACTGGATTGGCATTGTTGCAGGCGTTGCTTTGCCGGAAAGAATTTCTGCAGCCATTTCACCCGTTTGAAAACCAAGTTTGTAATAGTCAACGCCAAAGGTTGCAAGACCGCCCGCTTTGACCATATTGGGTTCACCACAGATGACCGGGATTTTTGCCGGATTTGTGATTGCGACAAGTGTCGGCATTGCAGACGCGATGATGTTATCTGTTGGTTCGTAGAGGACATCAACTTTTCCAACAAGGCTTTGTGCTGCCTGCTGAATGTCATTTACGGTGGAAACGGTGGATTCAACAACAATAAGGCCTTTCGATTCTGCATACGTTTTCATGATTTTAACTTGTGTTTCAGAGTTTACCTCGCTGGAGCAGTATACGGTACCAATGGTTTTTGTGTTTGGTACAAGTTTTAACAGAAGATCAATTTGTTCTTTGACCGGATTCATATCGGTCGTACCGGTAACGTTGCCTTTTGGTGCATCATTGCTGGCAACAAGTCGGGCTTGTTCATAATCAGTGACTGCCGTTGCGACAATTGGAATGTCTTTTGTTGCATTTGCTACGGTCTGTGCCGCAGGGGTAGCAATGGCACAGATAAGATTGACCTTGTCATTGACAAAGCGCTGTGCAATATTTTGCAGATTTGATTGATCGGCCTGTGCGTTCTGGCGATCAAATTCGATGTTTTCGCCTTCCTTATAGCCTTTTGCTGCAAGGCCATCAACAAAGCCTTTATTGGCAGCATCAAGAGCGTTGTGCTCAACAAGCTGAACAATACCTACCTTTATTTTTTTGTTGGCAGTGCTTTTACTGTCTGAGCCGCAGCCAGCAATAATTCCGGCGGAAAGCATTACCGTAAGTCCAAGTGCAAGAGCTTTTAATTTTTTTGAGTTTTCCATACCTACCATCCTTCCATACTACATACAAATAAAAATAATATACGAATACTTAAATTCGTCACATAAGGATTTATTCCTGCATAAAAACCAGACTGAATTGTAATATTGTATAATTTTTGTGGATAAATATAGAATTACGATAAAGTTATCCACAAAAATATGTGCGTAATACAGGATTTTCTGTGCATAACTAATGGAAAAACAAAAGTTTATCCACAAAAGTGCTTGTGGATAAACTGTGTGCAAGTATATATTTATAGAGAAAGACTATAGTTTGTTTATTTTATGATAAAATACAGAGCATGTTTTGATAAAACTGTTGTTTTTTCGTAAAGAAGAAGTCCTGTGCTATAATAAAAGAAAAACATTTTATGTATATAAACGGAGGGCCTTAATGAATTTACAGGATGGCGTCATTGGACGTACATATAGAGTGGAAAATGTAGATCTGCCATTGGAACTGGAACGACGTATGGAGGCGTTAGGCATTCTTGATGGTACACAGATTACGGTGCTTAATCGCAAGTCGCATGGTGCTTTGATTATTTTTGTAAGGGGAACGCGGTTTGCTATTGGCAATGGTATTGCGCAGCATATCACAGTAAGGGAGGATAAAGAATGACAGGATCAAAGGAAGAAATAACGATTGGTTTTGTCGGTAATCCAAACTGTGGAAAAACGACGCTTTTTAATGCATATACGGGAGCAAACCTCAAGGTAGCAAACTGGCCGGGTGTAACGGTTGAGAAAAAAGAGGGTGCAATGAAGTTCCATGATCACCTGTATAAGCTTGTAGACTTGCCGGGAACGTACAGTTTGACGTCGTACACAATGGAAGAAAAAGTTTCGCGGCAATATATATTAAGTAATGAAGTCGATGTCATAATCGATGTTGCGGATGCTTCCTCACTTGAGCGCAATCTTTATTTGACGCTGCAGCTGCTGGAACTGGGAAAGCCGGTTGTGCTGGCACTCAATATGATGGATATTGTACGAAAACGCGGTATGGAAATTGACTTGCACCGTTTTCCGGAAATGCTGGGCATACCGGTTATTCCCATATCGGCACGCGAGCGTCATGGCATTGATATTCTTATCCATGCAACAGCGCATCATCATCAGCTGCATCAGGAAGGACAGGCACCGCTTATTCACAACCACTCGAGTAAGTCACATCATCATCACCATCATCACTCGGAGTTTGCAATGGTTTATACCGATGATATTGAAGATAAGATCGATACGGTTATTGCCGTGCTTCATGAAAAGTATCCGGATATAAAGAATCATCGTTGGGCGGCAATCAAGCTTATGGAGCAGGATAAAGAAATTTGTGAAAAATATCCGGTTGATTTGCCGGATGTGCTTGATCGCAGTTATGAAAAAGAAATCATTAATCAAAAATATGATTTTATTGAAGAAATAATGGAAGAGGTCATGGTGCATCGTGATGCGAAGGCAGCTATGACAAACAAGGTAGATTCTTTGCTCACAAATAATTTATTGGGTATGCCAATTTTTATTGGTATTATGGGGATTGTTTTTTTCCTCACGTTTGTTATTGGAGATTGGATCAAAGCTTATTTTGAGATTTTTCTTGGTGCGCTTGCATCAGGAACAACGGAAGGACTTATAATGGTTGGGGCAGGGAATATGGTTATTTCCCTTGTTGTCGATGGGATTATTGCCGGAGTTGGTGGGATACTGACTTTTCTGCCGAATATTTTTATCCTGTTTCTTGCATTGGCTTTTCTTGAGGATAGTGGATATATTTCACGTGTTGCCTATGTCATGGATGGGATCATGTCGCGTCTGGGACTTTCAGGACGAGCGTTTATTCCGATGATTCTGGGGTTTGGTTGTTCTGTACCAGCCATTATGGCATCGCGTGTACTGGAGAATGAGCGCGATCGATTTAAGACGATTCTTGTTACGCCATTTATGTCATGCAGTGCACGTTTACCGATTTATGTGCTTTTTTCGGAAATGTTTTTCGCGGAGCATGCAATGCTGGCGGCTTATTCGATGTATGTACTAGGCCTTGCTGTTGCCATATTTGTTGCATATATTCTTCATGTATTTGATACGCATCCGGCGGGGAACACGCTGCTCATTGAGCTGCCGGAGTACAAAGCGCCAAGTGTGCACACTGTCTATATCTATGTATGGGAAAAGGTAAAGGACTATGTTACGAAGGCAGGGACTACGATTTTTGTTGCTTCTGTTGTTATGTGGTTCCTGCTTAACTTTGGGCCGGAGGGCTATACGAAGGAAATGACGGTAAGCTTTGGGGCATATCTCGGTAAGCTTGTTGTACCGCTTTTTGCACCGATTGGTTTGGGTTACTGGCAGATTGCAGCAGCGCTTATTGCCGGTATATCGGCAAAAGAAGTCGTAGTATCGAGTTGTGCAGTGCTTTTTGGCATTGCAAACGTGAATTCGGCAGGTGGCATGGAGACAATGGCCGGGCTTTTGCAGTCCGTTGGTTTTGGTGCGCTTAATGCCTACGCGATGATGGTATTTTGTTTGCTCTATATTCCATGTGTGGCGACGCTTGCAACTGTGAAGAAGGAAACAAACAGCTGGCGTTGGCTGGGGCTTATGGTCGTTTTTCAGCTTAGTATGGCTTGGGGAATTACATTTGTAATCTATCAGGCAGGGAAGCTTATCTTCGCTTGATTGTGCCGGGAAACTTGATCAGGGGGAAGGCTTTCCTCAAGCAACCAGTTTGGCAGCGTAAGCTGCTAAAAGAAGTGGAGGTGGTATTGTGGCAGATTATATTATAGGCAGTATCATTGCGCTAATCGTGATTATTGTTGTTGTACGCAGAGTACGGCAGTGGCGTCGTGGACGTTACTGTGATTGTGGCTGCAGTGGTTGTACAACAAAATGTAAGGATCGTAAGAAAGAAAAATAAAAGCTATGGATGGTTAATAAATTAGGAAAACTATAATACATTCAGGCCGGAATTTCATTATATAAATACAAAAAGCGAATGCTGCCAAAATCTGCAACATTCGCTTTTTACATTTATATAAGTTTATTTAACAAGTGTTTTTACAGGCCTGTATATCATTAATTTTAAAAATAATGATATACAATTAAAAGAAAATATGGAATTTATTGTAAATTTTGTTGATTTCTGTTAACTGATAAGGTATTATATAAATATAGAAATTTAAAGGGATGTGGTTGGAATGAAAGCAGTACAATCCATAAAGACAGAACTTATTCTTATTATTGTAGGTGTATCGGTTCTGACGACCGTATGTGTAGGTGGATTTTTTATCTATAATCTTATAGAAGAGAATACGCGGCAGATTGAAAATTATCGTGTTTCGCTTGTAGAAAGTACAAAGCGAGAGCTGAAAATACAAACAGAAACGGCAATAAGCAGTATTGACAGGGTTTATAAACAGCAGCAGTCGGGTGCTTTGACAGAAGAACAGGCGCGGAAACAGGCTGCAGATATTGTGCGGAATCTGCGCTATGATGGTGGGAAGGGGTACTTCTGGGTTGATACATATGATGGTGTCAATGTTGTCCTTTTGGGCAGAGATACAGAAGGCAAGTCACGTATCGACTCGGTTGATCCCAGCGGCAGGTATTTTATTAAAGAAATGATTGCTAATGGTAAAAAAGATGGCGGCGGCTATACAGAGCTGCAGTTTCCAAAGCCAAATGAAACGAACGCTTTGCCAAAAATTAATTATACAGCGACGTTTGCACCGTATCAGTGGGTGCTTGGTACGGGGAGATGGATCGATGATATCGATGCTAAAGTCGCTGAACAGCAGAATATTTCAGCAGCAGCCTTTAAAGCAGGCTTGATTAAAATTGTGATCTATATGTTGATCTTACAGCTTCTGCTCATTGGGCTTGCGATTTATATTGGCAGGAAGATTGCTGCGCCGATACGTTTTGTGACAGATAAATTGCATGAGCTTGCTACAGGTGATTTTAGCCAGGAAATTCATAGTGATGTATTGCAGAGAAAAGACGAATTTGGTATCATGGGGCAGGCACTTGCCACATTACATAAAAGTGTGCGTACACTTATGAAGCAGATTGTAGAATCAGCTGAATATGTAGCTGCGGCATCGGAAGAACTTACATCAAGTGCAGAACAGTCTGCCTCTGTCAGCGGGCAGATTGCAGACTCTATCGTTAATGTTGCCAGTTCATGTAATGAGCAGTTTGATTCAGTCAATCATGCGCAGGCACAGACGACGGAACTGACATCACATATGGATGGCTTTATTGATTCGCTTGAAAAAACAAACAAGCAGGTCAGGGAAACAAATGTTGCCGCGGAAAAAGGCGGTAAGGATGTCGATGATGCAGTAAAGCAGATGGAAACGATAGAAGCATCTGTCGGGGAATCTGCCAGAGTTATTGCTAATCTTGGTGAGCAGTCCAAGCAAATTGGTACGATTGTTGATACGATTGCCGGAATAGCATCACAAACCAATCTTTTGGCGCTTAATGCAGCAATTGAAGCAGCGCGTGCTGGAGAAGCAGGTCGGGGATTTGCTGTTGTTGCAGAAGAAGTCAGAAAGCTCGCAGAGCAGTCACAGGATGCAGCTGGGAAGATTGCTTCACTTATTGGTTCAATACAGGATGAAACACAGCATGCTGTTGACGTTATGCAGACGGGTACAGAGCAGGTACAAGGCGGAGCCGCTGCAGTCAGTACTGCAGGCGAGACGTTTCGTTCAATTGCCTCAATGGTAATTGGGGTGGCGCAGCAGTCAGGTGATATGCAGACGATTGTTAAAAAACTGGGGGATGGAACGAAGCAGATCAGTTTGGCCATTGGTAAGATAGATACAATGAGCCGGAGTGTATCGTCCGAGTCTGAAAGTGTATCTGCAGCAACGGAAGAACAGACGGCATCTATGCATGAAATTGCTGATTCGAGTCGGGCCCTTGCAGAAATGGCGCAAAAACTGCAGACAGCAGTAAGTAAATTTCATATTTAGAAAACATAAAAACAAGACCTTTTGCAAAAAAATGGCAAAAGGTCTTGTTTTTTTTATGTTTAGTCAGGAATAATTGAAGGACTGTCAGTGATTGTTGATAGAATAACAATAGTCTGTGTCTTGACAATCCCTGTCTGATTTTTGATGCGGGTAAGAAGATTTTCGAGTGTACGAGTGTTTTCTGTAAGGATTTTGAGTGAGTAGTCAAAGTCGCCTGTAATATAGTAACATTCTTTAATTTCACGTTCATCCTTAACATACTGCGAGAAATGATCGCCATTGCCAGGGTTATCGAAGCGGATGAACATGAGAGCCATAAGATGCTTATTTAAAAGGACCGGATCAAGAATGGCTGTGTATTGTTTGATAACGCCTGAAGCCTCAAGTTTTTTAAGACGTTCACTGATGGCTGGCATAGAAAGAGCGATTTCTGAGCTGAGATCTGAGATGGTAATACGGGCGTTTTCCTGTAATTTTTGTAGTATTTTTTTATCAATAGCATCCATAAGGAACACCGCCATTCTTTATTTGTAAAAATAATCTTGTTCAGTAATAAAGCAACTTTTTTATTTGAATTGTACTTATATTATACCAGTATCTTTTTCATCTGTAAGCAGTTTTATGAAATGCAAAAAAAATACAGGGATTTTTGCGTTCCTGAGAGAAATAAGAATATATTGAAGTATGCTGTTTTATAAGGTGCTTCGTTGAAGAAGATTTTCGGGGTGAATAATTCATGGGAAGCGTCAGTAAAAAAAGAAAAGTTCAAGGGAATATAGCAATCTTTTTATTGTTTTTATGGGGCTGTTTTGGCCTTTTAGCACTTCGCTATGCGTGGGTTCAGCTTGTTGAGGGGAACAAGCTGGCGGAAAGAGTAAAGTTTCAAAGTGATGAACAGCAGATGATGCAGTCTATGCGTGGGACGATTTATGATCGCAATGATCGTGAATTGGCCGTAAGCGTATTAACACAATCTTTGTATGTAGATCCAAACAGTGTAAAAGATGCTGCAGCTTTGGCTGCGGATCTGTCACCACTTATTGGTATCAGTGAGAATACACTTCTTGATGATATTGCGCAGGGGGGTGGATTCGTCTGGGTTAAGCGCCGGATGGAGGCGGAGGAAATTAAAGCTGTACGTAAGCTTATAGATGAGAAGTCACTTAACTGTCTTGGCTTTCGTGAAGAAAGCAAACGGTATTATCCAAACGGAATGCTTGCGGCAAATGTTTTGGGATTTGTTGGTACAGATGATATTGGTTTGGATGGTATTGAGCAAGAGTTTGATTCGTTGATTAAGGGGCACAAGACGAAATCTTTTTTGCGTACAGATCAGCAGGGGCGGCCAATTTTTGATTCAGCCCTTGGTGACAATCAAGACCTTTTGGAAAATCAGTGTAAGTCGGTTGAGCTTACACTGGACAGTACGGCTCAGTTTATAGTGGAGCAGGCACTTGATAAGGCAATGATAGCTAATAAACCAAAAGCTGTTACGGCTATTGTCATGAATCCACAGACAGGTGAAATTCTGGCAATGGCATCACGTCCATCGTATAATCCAAATGATTTTGCAGATTATCCGGCAGAAAACTGGAAAAATCGGGCGATATCTTTTATTTATGAACCAGGATCAACGTTTAAGGCAGTTGTTGCCGCGGCGGCTTTGCAGGAAAAAGTAGTCACACCAAATCAGGTCTTTGTCGATCCGGGATATGTTATGGTGTCAGGACGACGTATAAAGAACTGGAGTGATGATAGTTTTGGTACGGTTACATTTACAGATGTTGTAAAGAATTCGATCAATACATGTTTTGCACAGATTGGCTTACGCCTTGGGGCAGAAAAACTTATGGAATATGCAAAGCTTTTTGGGTTTGGTAAAATTACGGATATTAAACTTCCGGGGGAAGAAAAAGGTATTTTGTTTGATCCGGAAGATATGCGCGATTCGGATATTGCAACGACGGCAATTGGCCAAAGTATTGCAGTGACGCCATTGCAGCTGGTACAGGCAATGGCTGCAATTGCCAACGACGGTATATTACTTAAGCCGCATATTATTAAGTCAATTAAAAATGCGGATGGATCAGTTTATATGGAGACAAATAAGGAGGAAGT
>JBAYAD010000097.1:0-9056 GCA_041669965.1 Selenomonadaceae bacterium | reverse complement strand
ATGCTGGCAGAATATGCGGATGCTAAGGTTCATATTGCGCATATCAGCTCTGCTAAAGCACTGGATATTGTTCGTCAGGCAAAAAAACGTGGTGTAAAGGTAACAGCAGAAGTAACACCGCAGCATTTGACGATGACAGATGAATGTGTTGATCCCACGGATGCATCAACAAAGGTAAATCCACCGCTTCGCTCAGCAAAGGATACCGAAGCAATGCTGCAAGGACTTAAAGATGGTACTATTGATGCAATTGTAACAGATCATTCACCACATGCTGAAGAAGAAAAAGATGTGGAATATCGATATGCACCAAGTGGCTTTCCTGGTCTGGAAACAGCATTGGGTGTACTTCTAACGGATCTTTATCATACAGGAAAGATAAGTTTGGAAGAAATCATTGCAAAAATGACATGCGGTCCGGCAAAGGTCTTTGGTATGGACAGGGGCGTGATAGAGGAAGGTAAGGCAGCAGACATCACAATTATCGATCCGGAACTCGAATGGATGGTCGATGAAACGAAGTTTTATACGCGTGGGACACATTCACCGTTTAATGGCAAAAAGCTTAAAGGTAAAGCTATAATGACAATCGTTGACGGTAACATTGTTATGAAGGATGGTACAATTGTGTCTTAAAAATAATGTGGGGGTGTTTTTTTGAAAGGGAAATTGATATTAGAAGATGGCAGCATGTTCTACGGTGATCTTCTAAATAATATAAAAGCAACAGGTGAAGTCGTATTCAATACAGGGATGACAGGATACCAGGAAATTTTGACAGATCCTTCCTATTGTCGTCAGATTGTGACACTAACATATCCGTTGATTGGAAACTATGGAATTGCAGATATTTTTATGCAGTCACGTAAATCGTTTGTTAATGGTTTTATCATTGGTGAGCTTTGCGATGAAGGCAGTAATTGGCATTTGGAAACAAGTCTTAGGGATTTTTTGTCAAAACAAGAGATTCCTTGTCTTTATAATGTGGATACCCGGGCAATTACACGACAAATCCGTTCGGCTGGGACAATGAAAGGTATCATTGTTGCAGAAGACACGGCACAATCAGAGATTAACGAACTTTTTGCTGTGCCAATAAAAAAAGATGTTGTTGATGAGGTAACGACACCGAAAGCTTATAAAATGGAAAATGATGGGCCACATGTTGTTGTCATGGATTTTGGTATTAAGAAAAACATATTAAAAGCATTGCATAAAATTGGTTGCAATTTGACGATCGTTCCATCAACAACAACAGCTGAAGAAATTATGTCTTTGCAGCCGGATGGGCTTTTTCTCTCAAATGGGCCAGGAGATCCCAAAGATGTACCAGAAGTTATTGCAAATGTTAAAAAACTTATTGATAAGAAACCGATTTTTGGTATTTGTCTGGGGCATCAGCTTTTAGCGCTTGCATTGGGTGCAGATACATACAAGCTCAAGTTCGGTCATCGCGGTTCAAATCAGCCGGTAAAAAATCTATTAACAGGAAAAGTACAGATTTCTTCGCAGAACCACGGCTTTGCTGTAGATGAAAAATCTTTTGAAGGGCTGCCACTTGAAGTAACCCATCGGTCTGTTAATGATGGCACGGTTGAAGGCATGCGACATAAGGAATTACCAATCTTTTCCGTGCAATATCATCCAGAAGCTTCTCCAGGTCCGGATGATAACACATATTTGTTTGATCAATTCTGGACAATGCTTACAAAGGGGGAATAATTGTGCCAAAAAAGGAAAATATAAAAAAAGTTATGGTGATCGGCTCGGGCCCAATCATTATTGGTCAGGCTGCAGAGTTTGATTATGCTGGAACACAGGCATGCCGCGCCCTGAAAGAGGAAGGTCTGGAAGTTGTTCTTGTTAATAGTAACCCAGCAACGATTATGACAGATACACATATTGCGGATCGTGTTTATATAGAACCACTTACGGTAGAGTTTCTTGAGGAAATTATCAGCAAGGAAAAACCGGATGGACTTTTGGCAACAATAGGTGGTCAGGCTGGCTTGAATCTTGCAGTAAAACTTTCTGAACAGGGGGTTCTTAAAAAATATAAAGTTGAACTTCTTGGAACTTCGCTGGAAGCAATCAAGAAGGCTGAAGATCGTGAACTTTTCAAGGAAACGATGCAGAAACTCAATGAACCCATACCAGAAAGCACGATTGTTGAAGATGTTGCCTCAGCTGTACATTTCGCTAATGAAATCGGTTATCCGATTATCGTTCGTCCGGCTTATACGATGGGGGGAACTGGTGGTGGTATTGCTGACAATGAAGAAGAACTCATAGAAATTGTCATTCGCGGCCTTAAATATAGTATGATTGGGCAGGCTCTTATCGAACGGAGTGTAGCTGGCTGGAAGGAAATCGAATATGAAGTCATGCGTGATGGAAATGATAACTGCATCACAGTTTGTAATATGGAAAACTTTGATCCGGTAGGCGTTCATACGGGAGACAGTATTGTCGTAGCACCGTCCCAGACACTTAGTGACCACGAATATCAGATGCTTAGAAGTGCATCACTCCGCATTATTCGTGAGCTTGGTATTGAAGGTGGCTGCAATGCGCAGTATGCACTTGATCCAGACAGTAACAACTACTATGTAATTGAAGTAAATCCACGTGTGAGCCGTTCTTCAGCACTTGCATCGAAAGCTACAGGCTATCCGATTGCTAAAGTCTCGGCAAAAATCGCAATTGGCTATTATCTTGATGAAATTGTTAATGCAGTAACCCAGAAAACAATGGCCTGTTTTGAACCGGCGCTTGACTACTGCGTTGTAAAATTCCCGCGCTGGCCGTTCGATAAATTTGTGTTTGCTGATCATACGCTTGGGACACAGATGAAGGCAACCGGTGAAGTCATGTCGATCGACCGAAACTTTGAGGGTGCGATATTGAAAGCAATTCGTTCATTGGAAATTGGTGTTCATCGTCTGCATATGGATAAAATGGATGGATGGAGCGATGAAAAAGTTGTTCGTACACTTAGTAAGATCAATGATGAACGTATCTTTGTTGTAGCCGAAGCGCTTCGCCGTGGTATTGCTACGGTTGATGAAGTCCATGATATCACAAAGATCGACGAATGGTTCTTGTATAAAATTAAGCATATTACTGATATTGAAAATCGTGTTGCTGCGGAAGAAATTACACCAAAACTCATGCAGGCAGCAAAGAATGTTGGCCTTGCTGATCGTTCGATTGCTGAGCTTGCAGGAAAGAACCTCGATGAAATTTCTACAATGCGCAAGATGATGAATATACTGCCGCGTTATAAGATGGTAGATACATGTGCTGCGGAGTTCGAAGCAGCGACACCATATTACTATTCAACATTCAACGCACAGGAAGATGAAGTCCAGATATCAGACAAGCGCAAAGTCATGGTTCTTGGTTCTGGCCCGATCCGCATTGGTCAAGGGGTAGAATTTGACTATTGCTCCGTACATTCAGTATGGGCACTTCGCGAAATGGGAATTGAAGCAATTATCGTAAATAATAATCCCGAAACTGTAAGTACAGATTTTGATATATCGGATCGTCTTTATTTTGAACCGCTAACAACAGAAGATGTATTAAATATTATTGACAAAGAGAAACCGGAAGGAGTCATTGTTCAGTTTGGTGGACAAACGGCAATTAATTTAGCAGCTTCTTTACAGAAGGCGGGTGTGAAGGTCTTTGGTACCTCGGTAAATGATATTGATCGTGCGGAAGATCGTGAACGTTTCGATGAAGTGCTCACGCAGACAAAGATTCCCCGCCCACGTGGTACGAGCGTAACGAATCTTGAAGACGCAATCGTAGCTGCAAATGAGATTGGTTATCCGGTTATGGTTCGACCATCCTATGTACTTGGTGGACGTGCAATGGAAATTGTTTATAATGAAGAGGAACTGCGTGACTATATGATTCGTGCAGTGAAGGTAACACCGGATCATCCAGTCCTTGTTGATCGTTATATGCAGGGGACTGAAGTCGAAGTCGACGGTATCTCTGATGGTATTGATGTTGTCATTCCAGGCATAATGGAACATATCGAGCGTGCTGGCGTTCATTCGGGAGACAGTATCGCAGTGTACCCGCCTCAAACGCTTTCTTCGAAGGTAATCTATACAATCATTGATTATACGAAGCGCCTTGCACTTGGACTTCATGTAAAGGGTTTGCTAAATATCCAGTATGTCGTCGTTAATGATGAAGTTTATGTTATCGAAGTAAATCCGCGTTCGAGCCGTACCGTACCGTTCCTCAGCAAGGTTACGGACATCAATATGGTGAATCTTGCAACACAGATTGCACTTGGCGCAACACTTAAGGACCTTGGATATAAGTCAGGACTTATTCCACCTAAACCTTATGTTGCGGTTAAGGCCCCGGTATTCTCGTTTGCAAAAATGCAGGATGTTGATATTTCGCTCGGGCCTGAAATGAAGTCCACTGGTGAAGTTATGGGTATTGACTATCACTATGCAAGAGCATTGTACAAAGCAATAACAGGTGCTGGTATGAATATACCTACAGAAGGCAGAATTCTTTTCACTGTGGCGGATAAAGATAAGGATGAAATGAAGCAGTTGGCAAAGGCATTTGCAGACCTTGGTTTTCAGATTGCTGCGACTGAAGGTACAGCACGGGCAATTCAGTCAATGGGAATCGATGCAGATATCGTCGGTAAGGTTCATGAAAGAAGTGTTGATATTATCCAGATGATTAAGACAGGCAAGATTAACATGGTCATTAATACGCTTACACAGGGTAAAGGCTCTGCGAAAGATGGCTTTAAAATTCGCCGGGCAACCGTTGAGCATGGTATTGCTTGTTTGACATCAATGGATACGGCCTGGGAAGTTCTGCGTGTACTGAGTTTTGTTCGTGAACGCCGTTTGATCTATTCATTGGCAATTCAGGATTATGTTGGTGGCGGTGATGGGCTTGCCTAAGATCGCAATTGATGCAGAAGTTCTCTCAAATGAAACGGTTGGGAATTCTGTAAAAAAACTTGTTGTAGCTTGTTCAGAAATAGCCGGACAAGCTAATCCAGGCGAGTTTGTTCATTTGAGGGTTGACCGGAGCGGCCTTTTGCTGCGGCGTCCAATCAGTATTGCCGATACGGATATAGATAAAGGACAACTGACTTTTATCTACCGTATTATTGGCAAAGGAACAGCGGCAATGGCAGAATTGAAAAGTGGCGATACAATCAATTGTCTGGGGCCGATGGGACATGGTTTTTCACTTGACTGTGAAAACCCATTGCTTATTGGTGGTGGTATTGGAATCGCACCGCTTCTGTTTCTCGCGAAAAAATTTAATGGAAAAGCGTCAATTCTTATGGGCGGACGTACTACTGAAGAAATGTTCTGGCCGGAAATCTTTAAAGATTTTGTCAAGGATATATTTATTACAACAGATGATGGCTCTATGGGAACGAAAGGATTTACAGTTACGGCTTTGCCACAAATATTACAGGATAATAACTATGACCGTATTGTTGTCTGTGGTCCGGAAATCATGATGAGTGGCATTGCAGAAATTGCTGCAGCACATCATATTTCGTGTCAGGTATCAATGGAAAAGCGTATGGCTTGCGGACTGGGTGCTTGTCTTTCTTGTACATGCAAGGGTAATGACAATAGCCGTAAAAAAGTTTGTAAGGATGGGCCTGTGTTTTGGGCGTGGGAGGTTTTATAATGGATAAAAATAAATTACTTGCTACTGAAATTGCAGGTATCCATATGAAAACGCCCGTCATGACGAGCTCGGGTACATTCGGTTTTGGCGAGGAATTCAAAGACTTTGTAGACTTGAATAAAATTGGTGCCGTTGTTGTTAAAGGAACTACCTTAAAACCGCGCAGTGGTAATGCAGGTGTCCGCATTACAGAAACATCGGCAGGCATGTTGAATTGTATTGGACTGGAAAATCCTGGTGTGGATTTTTTTCTGGAGGATATTTTACCGCGCATAGCAAAGTATGATATGCCAATCATCGTTAATATCTCTGGTAGTTCGGTCGAAGAATATGGCGTTTTGGCAAAAATGCTTGATGTCCCCGAGATTGCAGCAATTGAACTCAACGTATCTTGTCCCAATGTCAAGGAAGGCGGCATTGTTTTTGGGACTGATCCAGTGGCCGCCAGCGCAGTTGTTCGTGAAGCAAAAAAAAATACAAAGAAACCGGTCATCATTAAGCTTTCACCGAATATTACTGATATTGTTGGAATGGCAGTGGCAGTAGAAGCCGCTGGTGCTGATGTGATCTCCATGATTAATACGCTTATGGGAATGGCAATTGATATTGAGCGGTGGAAACCTGTGCTTGGCAATATCACTGGCGGATTATCAGGTCCATGTGTGAAACCAATTGCTGTATGTATGGTATGGCAGGTTGCACAGGTAGTAAAGATACCAATTATAGGTATGGGTGGTATTATGACAGCGGCAGATGCTATTGAGTTTTTCCTTGCGGGCGCAAGTGCTGTATCGATTGGAACAGCAAATTTTGTCAATCCAGCGATCACTGAAATTATTGCAGATGATCTTGCAAAATACCTTGACTCAAAAAAGCTACAAAACATAAGCGAACTTATTGGTAAGTTAAAAACAGGCAATTCAAAATAGAAGGGAAGATGAATATGGCAGACGATAGACTTATTGTAGCGTTGGATTTTCACACAATGCACGATGTTAAGGAATTTGTTGAGAAACTAGGAGACTCGGTAAGCTACTATAAGGTTGGCATGGAGCTTTTTTATAGTGTTGGCAGCGAGGTCATCACCTACTTAAAAGAACAAAAAAAAAGTATCTTCCTTGATTTGAAGCTGCATGATATTCCCAATACAACAGCGGAAGGACTTTGCTCACTTATGCGCCTTGGGGCAACGATGCTTGATGTGCATGCGTCTGGCGGTTATACAATGATGAAGACAACGGCGGAACGTTTACAGAAAGAAGCAAAAATCCTTGGTATAAAGAGGCCAAAACTTATTGCCATTACGGTTCTTACAAGCATTGATAAAGAAGATTGGAATGGTCTTGGGCAGTCAATGGAAATCCGTGAGCAGGTCGTTCGGCTGGCAAAGCTGGCGAAAAAGGCCGGTCTTGATGGTGTTGTTTCTTCACCACAAGAGGCAGCGGCAATTCGCCAGGCTTGTGGTGATAGCTTCATAATTGTGACGCCTGGAGTCCGTATGGCTGGGGCATCTGTTGATGATCAGAGCCGCGTTGCAACACCAACATTTGCGTTGCGAAGTGGAGCATCACATCTTGTTGTTGGCCGGCCAATTCGCCTGGCGGATGAACCAAAGGCAGCAACAGAAAATATCATAAAAGAAATGGAGACGGTAAAGTCATGACAGAACAGGAAGTAAAAGACTTATTTATTAAGACAAATGCAATTATGGAAGGGCATTTTCTGCTTACATCAGGACTTCATAGCCCTCTCTATGTAGAAAAGTTCAATGTGTTGCAACATCCTGAATATACAGCACAAATTTGTCAGGCGTTGGCAAAAAAATTTATAAATCAGAACATCCAGACCGTAGTCGGGCCGGTAACAGGTGGTATTCTGCTTGCACATGAAACGGGTAAAGCCCTTGGTACAAGAGCCATTTTTACTGAACGTGAAAATGGCAAAATGACATTTAGACGCGGATTTAAGCTTACACCAGGCGAACGAGTACTTATTGTTGAAGATATTGTAACAACAGGCGGATCAATCAGAGAAGTTGTTAATGTCATTAAGGAAAATCAGGGTATCCCAGTAGCAATAGGAATGCTTGTTGATCGCAGCGGGGGTAAAGTTGATTTTGGTGAAGTTCCTTATCAAGCGCTGCTGCATCTTGATGTTCAAGCATATAAGCCGGAGGAATGTCCGCTATGTAGAGCAGGTGTACCAATGACGAAACGTGGACGTACTGGAAAATAAACAGCAGAATCATAAAAGCCCGTCTACTTAAAAACTTTCTTAAGTAGACGGGCTTTTATAATTTGTTGTATAATAAGGTATGTTTTAAGAAACGGTGGTAAATTTATAGTGAAAAATGAAACAAAAGAGAAAGTGGAAAATGAAATTAAAGATTGGTCCTATATGGATGAGCTGCCGACAGAATGGTTTGGGTTCAGCTATTGTAAGGAAATGTGTATTCAAGGAGATTTCTATGATCTTTACAGTTATACGAATGAACGGAGTCATCGAAGTATCACCGTATATTATCATGAAGAAACGAGTGAATATAAGCTTCGGGTAAAGATTGGTCTTACGGAATTTTGCCGTATTGAATATATTGCAGGAAATTTGGCAATGTTTGAGTCTGTTTTGCGAAAACAGTTTTCAGATATGCTGCATGATATGGCAGAATTTAATATGAATACGATTAGCTGTATTGTGAAAGAAAAAAAAATTTTAGAATGGGATTATATTAAGAATATGCCTGAGACAATAGAAGGCTTTGTTTTATTTATACGACCGGATCAACCAGTAAAGGTAATCAATGGTTCTTATATTGTTTTTGCTTACTGTGATTTTGAAGCGGAAAGTGACTTTATTATTTATTATAATGTATTTCGTGATGAATTCTTTGGTGAAGCAAGAGTTAATAAGATTCCAGAAATGAATTATACGTTTGATTCAACAGAGCTTAGTGAATTGGAAGAAAAACTAGATCAATATCTTGTTCCACGGTTAAAAGAGATACGTCAATGTATACGAAAATAAGGTTCGGTGTAGGTAATCGTGAATTGATTTAAGCAATTCAGCTGGCTGCTGCTTGACAAAGTTACCTATAACTGGTAATATAGTCAACGTAGTCGGTGATCTGATTATGCCTTAATGCAAAAAAATGTTCGTAATATTAAAAAGAATTTTTACGACTCACTAGCTCAACTGGCAGAGCAACTGACTCTTAATCAGTAGGTTCGGGGTTCGATTCCCCGGTGTGTCACCAAATTAATAGTTTAAGGTTCTCTCTTCGGGGAGAGTCTTTTTTCGCTTTCAGGGATTTTGCAAGTGGTTAAGGCGCATTCTAATAAGTGTAATAAACTAGT
>JBAYAD010000096.1:0-9138 GCA_041669965.1 Selenomonadaceae bacterium | reverse complement strand
ACACCCAAGATCTGCCACGTATTCAAACGTTCCTTCAACACAAAAAATGCAATCAGCGTCATAAATACAGGTGTCGTACTTGTTAAAGCTCCGGCGGTAATCGCTGAAGTATAACGTAAACCAACAAGCATTCCCACCGTAAATACAACCTGTCCGCAAAAAGCCATGCAGACAAGAATGAACCAATCTTTCTTGTCGATTACCTTATCTCTGTTTTTACGATAAAAAAACACGGGTGCAATCAGAAGTGATGCAATAAAAAAACGCAATTCCGATACCAGAAAAATTGGGAAATGTACTGTAATGATTTTACCAAAAACAACTGAACTGCCGACAATTACCATCGCCAGTGTCAGATAAAAAAACGCCTTGCTTTGTCCTGACAAACAATCAATTCGCATAAAACGGCCCCCTCAAACTAAAACTTTTACTCTTGTCATTATAAGCTTAAGAAAAGGCCTTTTATTGTATAAAATTATCTTTTATACTTACTTTTTGCTTTTTAAAGCTGTTTTCTCATTTATTGTATACAAAAAAGCACCCATAGACCAGACACTTTTTGTATCCAATCGATCGGTGCCATTTTAATACAACAGCGTTTTTGCTTTTTTATATCTATCACACACGTTCTAAAACGCTTCTGATAAATTGTTGTGTCCGTTCATTCTTGGGATGATTAAAGAACTCGTCCGGTGGACCTTCCTCTATAATGACACCATCGCCCATAAAAATAACCCGATCAGCAACTTCACGAGCAAAACCCATTTCATGAGTAACAATAACCATCGTCATTCCTTCCTGCGCCAGTTTCTTCATTACCGCTAAGACTTCACCAACCATTTCCGGATCAAGTGCCGATGTCGGCTCATCAAAAAGCATGATCTGCGGATTCATTTCCAAAGCACGTGCAATTGCGATACGTTGTTTTTGTCCGCCGGATAACGTTGATGGATAGACATCGCGTTTGTCTTCCAGTGCAACCAAAGCCAAAAGTTCCATGCCCTTTTTTTCTGCTTCCTTCTGTGTCATCTGTCCAAGCTGTACCGGTGCTAATGTAATATTTTGCATAACGGTATAATTAGGAAAAAGATTAAACATCTGAAAAACCATACCAATTTTTTCCCGAAATGAATCAATATCTTTTACGTGCATAACATCTGTATCAAAGACACGTACAGCACCACCCTGCGCATCTTCCAAACGATTCAGGCAGCGCAGCAACGTACTTTTTCCTGAGCCGGAGGGCCCGATGATACAAACGACCTCTCCTTCATTTACATGAAACGAGACATCTTTGAGCACTTCATTTTTACCAAATGCTTTAACTAAATTATCCACTTTAATGATCATGCTGCAATCTCCTTTCTACCCATTTTGCAAAGAGCGACAACGCTATGATAACAATAAGATACATAATCGCAGCAAAGGAATATACTTCAAACGGCATATAATTCTGTGCAATAATAATCTGTGAATTCATTGTTAATTCCCGTACACTGATAACCGAAAGAATCGAGGTATCTTTTAGTGTTGTAATAAATTGATTGATAATCGGCGGAATCATGATTTTAACAGCCTGCGGCAAAACAACAAGCCGCAAGGTCCGAAAATATCCTAGTCCCAGGCTGCGTGCCGCTTCTACCTGTCCTTTATCGACGGCCTGTATACCGCCGCGAAAAATTTCCGCTAAATAAGCACTTGAGTTTATCGTTAATGTAATAACCGCCGCAAATATTGGATTGAATTTAACATGTAAAAGTGCTCCAACCCCAAAAAATAAAAACAAAGCAAAGATCATAACCGGTATACCACGCACCAGGTAAATATAAACATGATAAATCACTTGAAAAATCTTGTACTGCGACATACTCATAACCGCTAAAACAATACCAAGGAAAAAAGCAAAAAACAACGATGCTGCAGCAATAAATACCGTTGTTTGTAAACCATTAAACAGACTTGGCAAACATGTGATGAATAAATGAATATAATTCTCCATAACATCCTCCTTAAAGAATAAGAGAGCGGCTTTTATGCCGCTCTCTTATGTACTGCATAATCCGTTATTTTTTAACGATATATTCACCGATGATTTTATCGTACGTTCCATCCGCTTTAATTTTTTTCAAACCTTCATTGAATTTCTTGATAAGTTCCGGATTTTCGCCTTTCTTAACGGCAAAACCATAAGACGGCGGATCAATAACAGAGTCAAGAGCTATTTTTAATTTACTTTGTTCACCAATTTTGATCTGATAATTAATGACTGGATAATCTTCCATAAGGAAATCAGCATTACCATTTGCAACAGCAAGCATCATACTTGGCGAATCATCATAGTACGTAATGTTGAGCTCATATTTATCTTTATTGTCTTCAGCAAATTTAGCTCCCGTTGTACCTTTTTTTACTGCTGCTGTTTTCCCTTTTAGATCGTCAAGGCTTTTAATTGCAGTATCATCTTTATTGACAATAACTGCTAAGCCAGACTGGATATAACCATCGGAGAAATCTACCGTTTTTTTACGTTCGTCCGTAATGTTCATACCAGCAATTGCACCATCAATTTGTCCAGATACAAGTCCCGGGATGATTCCACTAAAGTCCATTGGTTTTAATTCATAATTAATACCTTCTGCTTTCGCAATCGCATCAAGTAATTCTACATCTATACCTTTATATTTACCATCGACTTCCATAGAAAACGGCGCATATTTTGCATCACAAGCAATAACGTATTTCTTTGCTTGTCCTTTATCACCACTGCCTTTATCCTGATCGGCGCTGGCACCACCACAACCAGCTAATGCAGTAACAGCAAATAATGCCAAAGATACACCTGCTAAAATCTTTTTTAATTTTCCCGTCATTATAAAATTCCTCCTAAAAATAATTTCATTAAAAACTGCTCTAAAAAAAACAAAAAGGCGCTTAAAAAAATAAACATTTTTTTAAGCACCTTTACTTAATCATCTTTTGTTTTCAATTTTACTTTACAGTCTTTAACTAGATTTATAATAGCATTTTTCTTTTTAAAAGTCTAGTTAAAAATTTTGTATACAAAACTCCTATACTACAGGTATTTTTATAACAATATCTTCCTTGTTTACTACCACTAAAAAAAGCCTGTAAAAAATGCAAATTTTAAGATACTCCGAATCAAACTTCAACTAATTATTAGATTTTTATTGCTTTAAAAATCTAATAAACTTTTAATGAAACTCTTATGTATTTATAATAATCGATTGATATACTATCAATTAAAGAAGAGGTAACCGCCATCACAATTCAACTACGGAGAACCCGATCTTCCTGCACCACCAATGCCTTACTAAAATGATCGAGGAGGATTTTTTATGAAAACGGCACCTAAAAGATTTATAGCACTTACTCTTTGCAGCTTAATGCTGATGGGCAGCTTTGGTGGAATCTCTGAAGCCCATGACCGCAATGATTCGCCACCGCACAGACGTCACTACAATTCACAACAGTTCTACAAACATCATTATGATTCACAACACCACCGCTACGATGCACCACAAAGACAAGAGGACGAAGGCCATTCTGGCGGTGAAGTCAGTACAGCTGCTATTCTCGGAGCTGTCGTTGGCGCTATTATTGCAAAAACAACTTAATACTAATTATTTTAATAGGAACGAGGCTATCGCCAGCGTCAAAACGCTTTGTGACAGCCTTTTTTTATATTATTTTGAAACCTCAAATCGCTTTGCAAGTGCCTTAGCCGTTATTGTTTTTTTGTCAAGCAGGATGTATACGATTTCGAACAATCGGTTGATTTGCATTTTATCACCTTGTTTCAGTATACACATAGAATATGACACCATCAAGTCATATTCTATACAACATATAATTACGTTATGATGAGAACGTTCAAAAACAATGGATGATATACCGTTATGCACTAACAGCTAAAAACAAATACACCGTTATTGTTTAAGTTGCAGGACTTATAGTTGATTTGTCGAATCCCTCTATACAATGTCTTCAATATACTTTAGGAGGATTCAATTATGGCTATTATTACATGGAATGATAATTTTAGTGTTGGTATCCCTAAATTCGATGAAGAACACAAGAAATTAATCAGTATAATAAATGACCTTCATGCTGCTATGAAAAAAGGGCGTGGAAAAGCTACTATGGAAGAATTACTTGTAGACCTGACCCATTATGTAAACACTCATTTTTCTCACGAAGAAACCGTAATGACAAAATACAACTATCCTGATTATGAAAAACATAAAAAAATACATGCAGATTTCAATGCTAAAATAATTGAATGCAAAGACTTATATGATAAAAATCGGTTGCCTGCCAATCAGTTACTTACAGTTCTTCGTGATTGGTTAACCAAACATATTTGTGATACTGATCGTGAATATGGTCCTTTTTTAGGAAAACATATGTAACAGGCAGTATTTTTACGACATTTATATTAAAGAGAATGAATTTTTTAGGGAATTTCTGTCTCAAATGAAGAACACCAAAAATTTACTACATACATTGCAAGATCAGGTGCTTAACCCTATTTGCAATAGTAATAGAAAATTTGGCTTATGTCATAATCGGAAGAAATAACAAGCCTCGCATCAAAAATAAATGATGCGAGGCTTGTTACTTACATAGAATTAATTCATAACCCTACTCACACTTTGAATTTTTGTATCTCATTTTGCAGCTCCGTTGCCATCTGAGACAAGTGTGTACTTGCCGATGCGATTTCCTGCATTGATGCAGATTGTTCTTCAGTTGCCGCCGAAACCGTTTGCGTAGCTTCAGATGTTTTTTTCGTTTCTTCACTGATACTGCCCGCAGCCGTAACAACATCTTCTGTTCCAGCTGTCAGCTCTTCGGTTGCTGCCGATATTTCATTGATTTCATCCGATATGCCTTTAATCATCGTCAATATTTCATTGAAATTCACACCAGCTAAATCAACAAGTTCCGCTCCCATTTTAACTTCACGTTTACTTTCATTCATAAAATCAACAGCAGTTTTTGTTTTCGCTTGTACATCAACAATCAATTCCGTGATATCTTTTGTCGCATGTGCTGATTGTTCAGCCAGTTTTCTGACTTCTTCTGCAACCACCGAAAATCCCCTGCCCGCAGAACCCGCTCTGGCTGCTTCAATAGCCGCATTTAAGGCTAATAGATTCGTTTGATCCGCAATATTCGAAATCAATCCGACAATAGTGTCGATTTGTTTCGATTTACTTTCCAACTCGCCGATTACATCAGCCGTATCATCTGTTCGTTTTTCAATGGTTCCCATTTGTAGAATCGTTTTTTCAATAGCCTTG
The DNA here is from genome assembly GCA_041669965.1 of Selenomonadaceae bacterium. Classification (GTDB taxonomy): domain Bacteria; phylum Bacillota; class Negativicutes; order Selenomonadales; family Selenomonadaceae; genus UBA1792. The sequence continues at coordinate 3,814 of JBAYAD010000096.1, read as the reverse complement.
CCACCTTCTATAGCAGCGGTTGATGTTTTGTCTGTTGACCGAGCTACTTCAACGGTATTTTCGGTTACTTGGTGAATCCCCTTCGACATCTCTTCTACAATGTGATTTGTCGTAATAGTCATTTCCAATTGCTTTTCAGCACCTTTGGCGACTTCTGTAATTGACTCCGCAACTTGATTTGATGCCTGCGCTGATTGTTCTGCACTTGCTGTTAATTCCTCCGACGCTGTCGCCAATTGTTCAGATGTATTCAATAACTGCTTGATTAACGACCGAATATTTCGATTCATTCGGTCAACGGACTGCGATAACGCCCCAAATTCGCTTTTATCTTTCATACTTTTCTCTGCCACGTTCTGAGAAAAATCGCCTGAAGCAATATCGCCTAAGAATTTTACCGAATCACTTAAACGTATTGTAATTTGTTTTATAATTAATATACCAACTGCCAACCCTATAAACAAAGCAAGCACCGTAATGCCAATAGATATCATACTAGAACTAGCAACATCTTCCCTTGCTGTTTGGTTCATCTGCTCCGAACTTTTATTGGCTTCAGCCGAAATCGCCCTAAATTCATCAAAAAGTTGATCTGATAAGGGTGCAGCTTTTACCTGAAATAGTTTATAGGCTTCTTCATTCTTATTTTGCAGCGCCAAAGCAACAACTTCTACATTTTCTGCGCGATACTTTGCCACTATAGTTTTTACAGCCTCCAGTTCACTTTTTTGTTGTTGACTAAGCGGCAGCTGTTCATATTGCACAATATCATCATCAAAACGCTTCTTTGTTTGAGCAATATCACTTGACAGCCTTTTATTTTCATTATCATCTGTTGTAACCATCAAAGCAAACAAATCAGCTTGAACTCTTCTCTGAGCCAACCGACAATCATCAGCCAATTCGATTGCTTTTACATTCACCATGTACAAAGTGTCCATATTTTGACTGCTTTTTTTTAAATTTACATGTCCAAGGATTCCTATGCTAATGACTGCAATACTAAAAACTGTGATTAAAACATACAACTTTTGCTTAACCTTCAGATTACTAAACCAATTCATTTTACATCTCTCCTTATATAATTTTATGGATAAAACATGTCATGCTATAAGCAATATAGTATTAAATCAACTAACGATTAATTTAATACTATAATTATATCCGTTAATTACATCAGAGCCTTTTATGCTGAATTTTTTCAGATAATTTTACAGTTTTTATTTATAAAAGAGCATAAAGTAGTATTCTATGTTTTACTAGAATATCCTTTATTAACATACGGAATAGAGCCACTCGAATCTATCGAGTGGCTCTATTTCCTCTGACAAATTTATATATTATCAATGTGTCCCAGAATAATTCTGGTGCGAACCGTACTCTTCTTTACAGACTCAATATAAGTATCATTATCACAAGCAGCAAAAGAATTAAGGACATCAACCTCTTTCATCGTCGGTATCTGCTCTTTATCATATTCTTTAGCTGCTTGCACAGCACTTTCTCTTATTTCTCCCTTCCTCATCCTACGCCCTCCGCAATTTCCATTTAGTTCTAACTTTTATTTGTTCGATCTTGACCTCTGATAATTTTCTTTTCGCAGCTACATATTTTTCAAACTCCGATATATTCATCCAACTTTCTTTTAACGGATAAGCATAATAAAAAGCATACCCACGAACATGCCCAAATTCATCTTTATATGCAACGGTAATGTGTTTCAATCTATAAATTTCAAAATACGATGCTACGATTATTACTACCGGTATTAATAAAATCCAAATATTCATTACATTACCCCCTATTATTGTTTTACTGATTTTTAGATCTGATACTTATATTGATTATTATTTATGATTCTTTATTTTTATCATTTTTCCTTTTAAAATATTTTTTTATTTATCAGTTTTTCTCTTCAGCTACTAAACTCTGCTTTGTTTAAGTTTTTTCGTTGCCAAATATTTGACCAAATATTTGTTTTTGAAATAGCAAAAGTCAGCATTTCCCCCATTGGAAAATGCTGACTAAAATAATAACAATTTCAATATGATACTATGCAGGGACAAAACAAACCATTGCAGGCACCGTTTGTTTTCTGTAAGGTGCAGTTAAGCAAAAAGTCTTCCAGGCAATGGCTTGAAAGACTTGATTTAACTGGTCGGAACGGCGGGATTCGAACCCACGACCTCTACCACCCCAAGGTAGCGCTCTACCAAGCTGAGCCACGTCCCGTATAAAAAGAATACTTTTTTATTATAACACTAACTTTATTAAATATAAAGATTCTTTCTACTCTCTATGTTTTTCTATTTCCTCTTTATTTATCTGCTGCTTTTATAGCTTTTTTCAATTCCTCATAGATTTTCTCATCGCTGCCATCGGTATCAATCCCGCCAATATGAATAGACGGCTTAATTTTACCATGAAAATCGCTGCCTGCCGTCATGAGCAGATGATGCTTTTCTGCCTGTCGTTTGTAGAACGCTGTTGTTTTCGGAGTATGATAACTGCTAAAGACCTCAATACCAGAAATGCCCGTTGCAATGATTTTTTTGAGCAGGCCTTCGTCTTCTCCGATATTATTCCCTGGATGTGCAAGTATAGCAATACCACCTGCAGCCTTAATCGTACTAACCGTTTCCTGCAGTGATCGATAGGCAATATGCGCATAAGCAGGTTTGCCCTGTGCACATATATCCCAATAGAAATTCACATAAGGATTATCACTGCGCGTACCGCCAGAACGAAATGGCTTTAGCAGCTCATTGTCTGCATTGCGTTCATCTTCCAGTGCAGCCTCGGCAATCATCTCACCTTCGATAATTCCTTGGTTTGCAAGTGCCTGCACCTTTGCTTTATCCACAAAAATGCCGAGTTTTTGCACAAGCGCAAGACGCTTTATTCCGGCTGTTTTTTCCTGTACTTTCAGTGACTGTTCAATTTCATCAAAAACCATTTTACTGCCAACGATATCGATCCCATAACCAAGCACATGCAGGTTTGTGCCATCGATATGGCAGTCAAGTTCGATTGCCGTTATAAGTTCAATGTCCATTTTCTTTGCCGCTGCTGCCGCTGCTGCAACACCACGAATCGAATTATGATCACTTACAGCTGCAGCTTTCACACCAGAATCCCGGCAAAGCTCCATGAGTTCCTCTGGCGAAAACTCCCCATCTGTACTGATTTTTGAATGCATATGAAGATCGATTTTACTCATTTTCAAGACCTCGTTTCTTTCAATAGTATAGTTACTTTTTCATTGTTCAACAACATAATCACAACGATAACCAATATAACCCAGGGAAAAATCTCTATGGATGTTTTTTCTGCTGCTACACCAAACAGCGGTGGCATAAACGTCCCGCCAATATAAGCACAAGCCATCTGCACTCCCATAAGCCCTTGTGATAATTCCCGGCCAAACCTCAGTGGTGTTTCAAACAGCATCGCCGGATAGATGGGTGCAAGACCCATTCCTATCAGTAAAAATCCGGCAACGGTAAACGACGAAAACGGCAGCAGCAGAACCACCCCGCCCAGCAAACAAATCACCTCTCCCAATCGAATCAAAAGTGTATTTGACAGACGTAGCGCAAAAATCCCCGAGATGAAACGTCCTGCCGTAATTCCCATATAAAAGACAGCACCCCAGATCGCCGCCTGCTCTGCCGTAACATGATAATACTGAACAAGATAGCTGCTGCCCCAAAGTCCGACAATAACCTCCACCGTACTATAACAGAAAAAAGAAAACAATACACAAGGTACGCCACGTGTTTTTAGCAGTTCAGGCAAGGATCGCCGAGCCGTT
>JBAYAD010000095.1:0-9191 GCA_041669965.1 Selenomonadaceae bacterium | reverse complement strand
TTTTTTCATACTAACGATTACTTTTGTTAATAGATTTAAGTCAGTAGATCTTTATTTCGAGAAAATAATGTTTTGACATAGATAAAATAAAAGCTTCTTTCTGTTTATGATGTACGTTCATTTTAGCATGAATTGATTTTGTAAGTCAAAAAACGACTGTTGCGTTTGCAACAGTCGTTTTCTAATTTATTTTTTATTAAACTTACTAAAGTCATGTTCCTTTTGTACTTTGTGATAATGCGTGTGAAGGAGGTCATGAGCTTTTTTACTTAGAGGTTCACCGAGAAAATCTTTATAGAGCGCAATAATATCTGGATTTTCGTGAGATTTGCGGAGCTTCATGCCTTTATCAATTGCATAAAGAGATTCCATGCGCTGCTTTTTGATTTCAGTTGTTGTACCAATTGGCTGTCCACCGCCGCCAATGCAGCCGCCTGGGCAGGCCATGATTTCAATGAAGTCATAGTCACATGTACCAGTCTTGATTTTTTCCATGATTTTTTTTGCATTAATCAATGTATGTGCAATTGCAATTTTTACTTTGCGCACTCCGAGATCGACTGTGGCTTCCTTAATTCCCTGGAAACCGCGAACATCAGCAAAATCAACTGGATCAAGTGTCTTTCCTGTAACTTTTTCATAGACTGTACGCAGGGCTGCTTCCATAACACCACCGGTTGTACCAAATATTACAGCAGCCCCGGTGCCAGAACCGAGCGGACTGTCAAAATCACCGGCTTTGAGGTTCTGGAAGTTGAGACCAACGTATTTTATAAGCTTTGTGAGTTCGCGTGTTGTGAGGACGATATCAATGTCCTGTGTGTTATTGCGGCCCATTTCCGGGCGGGCTGCTTCGAATTTCTTGGCTGTACATGGCATGATAGATACAGTTACAATGTCTTTTGGGTCAATACCAACCTGTTTTGAGTAGTATGTCTTAGCCATAGCACCAAACATTTCCATTGGTGATTTTGCTGAAGAAAGATGGTCGATATAGTCACCATAGTGCTTTTCCATGAAATTAACCCAGCCTGGGCTGCAGGATGTAATCATTGGCAGCTTTCCGCCGTTTTTGATGCGATTAAGGAGCTCAGCTCCTTCTTCCATAATGGTAAGATCGGCACCAAAGTTTGTATCGAATACACGATCAAATCCAAGCATGCGAAGTGCTGTAACCATCTGACCCGTGACAATAGACCCTGTTGGTAGTTTGAAAGCATCACCAAGCGATACACGCACAGACGGTGCAACTTGAACGATGACGTGCTTCTTTGGATTTTGAAGTACATCAATAACTTTCTGGGTATCGTCTTTTTCGACAATTGCGCCAGTTGGACAAACGAGACTGCACTGTCCGCATAGTATGCAGTCCGTTTGTTCCATGGGTTTGTTATAAGCAGTCGTGACTCTGATCGTATCGCTGCGGCCAGCATAGGTCAGAGCACTAATGCCCTGAATATCTTGACAGGCACGAATACAGCGTCCGCATTTGATACATTTAGATGGATCATGAACAATACTCGGGTTTGTATTTTGTACAGGGAGATGATCACTTACATCCGGCAAGTGCGAAGTAAGGATATTAAAGCGACTACAGAGTTTCTGAAGGTCGCAGTTCTGGTTGCGTGCACATGTAAGACAGTTTTGTTCATGGTTTGCAAGTATAAGCTGTAAGATGCCAACCTGAGTATCACGAACAATTGGTGTATCTGTATGAATTTCTATGCCCTCCCAAACATCTGTCGAACAAGCAGCAAGCAAACGACGCTTACCGACGACTTCAACAGAGCAGATCCGGCAATGTGCTTTAACTTTCTGATCAGGATGATAGCAAAGATGTGGTATATCAATATTGAGTTTCTTTGCAGCCTGCAGGATTTTTGTTCCCTTTTCAACTTGCAGAGGAATGTTATTTATTTTGATGTTTACCATTTCCATTATTTAGCACCTCCAATTGCAAATGATTCAGGAAAAACCTTCATGGCAGAGACAAGTGCATTTTGCGCCGTTTCACCCAATCCGCACAGGGAAGACATTGCCATGATTTTTGCAATTTTTTTCATAGCGTTAATATCATCCTGGGTTGCTGTACCGGCGGCAAATTTTTCGAGAAAAAGCTTGATATGACGATTGCCTTCACGGCATGGTACACATTGACCACAGCTTTCATGTGAGAAAAACGCCTGTGTTGCCCGGAGAAAATCAATGACGCTCGTGCGTTCATCAATGACGAGTATAGCACCAGAACCGACGATGACACCAGAATTTTGCAAGTCTTCATAGGTATATGGGATGTCAAGAATATCAGCATTGGCAACTTTACCAGAAGCACCGCCAAATTGAATTAGCCGTATTGCGCGATCTTCTTTAATGCCACCAGCATAATTATAAATAATTTCACGTACAGTTGTGCCAAATGGAATTTCAAAGACGCCCGGAGTTATGACGTTGCCGCCAACGCTGATGAGCTTCGTTCCCATGGATTCACCGATGCCGTAACTCTGATATTCCTTTTTGTCATCAAGTAAAAGATGTGGGACAATAGAGAGACTTTCTACGTTGTTTACGCAAGTAGGCAAAGCAAAAAGACCACTTTGTTTCATAAAAGGCGGTTTCATACGAGGGCGTCCGGCTTTACCTTCGATAGAGTGAATGAGCGCAGTGCCTTCACCACAGACATAAGCGCCCGCACCAGAGTAAAGATGGATATTAAAATCAAAGCCCTTGCCAAGAATGTTCGTACCTAAAAAACCATAGCTTTTTGCCTGGCGAATTGCATTGAGGAGAAGCGGGCGAAGGTGTGCATATTCTTCACGCATATAAATGTAGCCATCCTGTGCTTTTACGGTGTAGCCAGCAATAATCATACTTTCAATGAGATTGAATGGATCTTTAGTGATGAGTTCACGATCCTTGAACGTACAAGGCTCACCTTCATCGGCATTGCAGATGACAACTTTTTTTTCGCCTATAACTGCTCGGGCCTGTGACCATTTACGACCCATATCGTAAGCGGCACCACCGCGTCCTTTGACTTTGGCTTCGGCAATTATCGTGGCGATATCTTCCCCATCCATTGTGACTGCTTTTTTTAGCGCGTCAAAGCCACCAATATTCATATAGGAGCCAATGGAGGACACATCATACTTATCAAAATTCTTTGTGATAAAGTGTATCGGTTTACTCATAAACGTTTAATTCTCCTTTAATCAAAGCAGTTTATTCAATAGCTTTTCAATTTTTTCATGGCTGTCAAGACGTCCGTAGATTGTACCATTGATACGTACAGCCGGTGCCTGATCACAGGCACCGAAGCAAGGAACACTTTCAAGTGTAAATCGCCCGTCATAGGTAACCTCGTTAATATCAATGCCGAGAAGTTCTTTGAAAGTGGAGAAAATAGACTGGTTGTCATTGACCTGGCAAACAATAGAATTGCAGATTTGGATTGGATACTTTGCTCGAGGCCGTTCTGAGAGGCTGGAATAGAATGTGATACAGTCATAGATGTTTGAGATCTTTACATCAAGTTTTTCAGCAATATAATAGGCAATAGTTTCTGGAATATAGTGTTGTTCGATAAGATCCTGTACATCGAGCAGAACACCAACAATCTGTGTCTGATCATAATCATGCGATGCCAGTACAAGATCGATTTTTGCCGCGAGTTCTTGGGTCAAGGCATAGTCTTGCTTTTGAGCGGTTAGCATACAAAAACCTCCTGTGATATATAAAATACATAACATACTATCTTATTATATACAAAATTGAATCATTTGCCTATATAATATAAGAAATTATTATGAAAAACAATAAAAAACGAATGAAAAAAATAAGAAAAAATACAGAATTATACAATAATTTATATGAAAGATTATAAAATTTATCATATTCCAATATTTCAAACATAGTAAAAAGAAGAGTTGTAAATTTGTAGTATACATATTTACAGTTATATGCTATAATATAGGTGTCTTCGTAGATGAACTGTAAATGAGGCTCACACAATAGTGATGGGGGGATATTTATGGCAATTAAGAATGTTGCAATGGACCGAAGAGATAGTGCAGACTATCGTAATCTTTTAAAAAGAGGAGGTTTCATTTCAGCTAGTTATCTATCAATTAGTGGTTTTGATGCCAGTCGGCTGAAAAGACTCGCGCAACAAGGAAAACTTGACGCAATTCGGTGTGCTATTGGTAAATCCATAAGATGGTATTATTGTGAGAAGCAAGCAGAATTGGCTCATTTACGTGGCGAAGTGTAAAAATGTTTATTTGGATTTCTATAATTGAGAATTTATGGAACCGGCGTTGTCGGTTCTCTTTTTTTGTGTGCAGGTTGTTTTGCCTTTTTTTCACGCAATTATGATATAATACGAGAATGATAAATAAGATTTGGAGGAATAAGGATGAGAGGCCCGGGGATTTTGTTTTTTATAATTATTATAGTTATTATGTTGGTGGTGACAGCACTTTTTAGTAAGATACTTGATTATATATGCATAGTAAAGTACAGAAAACTCATCAGAAAAATCTGTTTAGTTCTTAATGGCATGTCAATGGCAGGGTTGTTTGTGGGAAAATGGCTGCTTAGCGATTGGGTTTTTGCTGGAGTTTTGCTGCGGCTCTTGTCAATGTGGTTTATGCTGCAGGTGCTTATGATAGGAGTAGTATTTCTAATTGTATTTCTTCGATTTGCTTGTCGTAAGTTAAAAGGGACAAATGTTTCGCTTGACAAGGAACGGCGCCGGATGCTCAAGCATGCTGTGGCTTTTCCGGTGGCAGCGATGGGGGTCACTGCTTATGGGAGCTTTTATGAAAGCGATCATATTGAGGATACACAAAATGGTATTTATATAGAAGGAATGGATCGTTCAATGGAAGGCTATTGTATTGCGCAGCTCAGTGATGTGCATTTGGGCTATTTCTTTTCGGTGGAAAAATTGCGTGATGTATTGGACCGTATTGCAGCAAAAAAACCGGATGTGCTTGTTGTGACAGGGGATCTATTTGATGATCGAAGCCAGAATGATATTGCAGCAAAGCTGCTTGACACCTATACGGATAAATTCCCGCAGGGAATTTATTTTTGCCGTGGCAATCACGAGCATATGCGTGGGATTGAAGCGATTGAAGCAGCTTTGCAAAAAACAGCAGTGCATGAGCTTGTTAATAAGAATGTTATACTGAAAGAAGGTTGTCCGGCACTTTATCTCGCTGGAGTAGAATATCCAATGGATCGGGAAAATCATGAGCAGCTTTGTCGAATGTATATGGCAGAGGCTTTCCAGAAAATCCCGGAAAATTCAGTAACGATTCTTTTGGCACATCATCCGGATTTTATTGATAATGGAGCAGATCATAATGTGAATCTTGTACTTACGGGCCATACACATGGCGGGCAGTTCGGTTTGCTTGGCATACCATTGATGCCAATGTTTAAATATATGCGTGGCATGTACCAAAAGGGCAGTTCTTATGGTTATGTAAATCGTGGTGCAGGCAGCTGGTTTCCAGTCCGCTTTGGTTGTCCACCGGAAATTGCTTATTTCACATTACGCAAGAAATAAACAAAGTGAATCAATACCGGTAAGTGAGTCAAAGCTGCCTGCACTTGTACTAAGAAAAAAAGAGCAGAATTTTCTATAGAAGAAAATACCTTTGATTGAAGTACGTTTAGTATATTGTGCTTTTTCAGATAGCACAGAAGACTCAGCAGTATAGAGTCTTTCAAATAAAATAAAGAGTGCCGCATCCGGGGGGATGAAGCACTCTTTATTTTTACTTTTTTTAATCAGGTGACTTTTGCAATAACGGCACCAACGACAGCACCAACAATAGCAGCGGTATTAACGTCCCCCTGCGAATGTGAATCTTCTTCGTAATATGAGCGGTTATGATGTGAAGAGGCTTCTGTAACACTTGTTGCAGCACAACCAGTAAGCATCATGGCACTCAAAGCAAGAGCAAAACATTTCTTAGTAAATTTGCTTGGCATGTTTATCAGCTCCTTTCAGTTCTTTTAGTATAGCAAAGAAAGATTAAAATAAAACGTATATTAGATTAGAATTGGATTAGAAATTTTTAGTATGCTGCATATCATGTAAAAAGTATTTATGAATGTGCTAGGCAGGGGAAGTGTCTTAAATGGAAGCTGTAAGGGCAGTAACTATTCTGTTTTGGAATTGTTATGCAAAGTATTCGTAATCGTAGTATAATATAATTTGTTGAGACTTTAGGAGGTTTTTATGAAAGGTTTACTTGAACAAATGCATGATTGGATGCATGATTATATGAAATCGTTTTATAATGAAGATAAAGAAATACAAAAGGGAATTCTCATAAAGGAAGAGCATACAGGCTATGTTGCGAAAATCAGCCGGGAACTTGCAGAAAATCTGGACATGAATGTACACGATTGTATGCTGGCAGAGATGATGGGGCTTTTTCATGATGTTGGGCGGTTCCGCCAATTTACATTATATAAGACATTTAATGACAGCCTTTCGGAGAACCATGCTTTGCTTGGTATTAAGGTTTTAAAGGAACAGTCTTTTATTGAAAGTCTGAACGCAAAAGACCGTGATCTTTTGTTGTTTGCAATTGGTAACCATAATGCAAAGAGCATTGAAAATACAGAGAATGAGAGGAAACTCCTATTTGCCAGACTGCTTCGTGATGCGGATAAACTGGATATTTATCGTGTGCTGTCACCTTTTTTGCAGCCGTCTGATGGGACAGGTTGCAGCCCGGATTTTGTCCATAAGTTTGTTATGGGTGAACAATGTGATTATTCACAGATACGGACCGTTGATGATCGCAAGCTTGTGCGTCTTATGTGGATCTATGATATCAATTTTGCGTGGACGCTTCATCAGGTGATTGACCGGGGTTATCTTAAGAGAATTGTTGCTTTTTTACCAAAGGAGCTGCTTATACAACAGGGAATCAAGCGGTTGTATAAGCATATAGCAGTGAAGCTGCAAACAAAGGATGAAGTAAAATTTTCTAAAGATAGAGCAGGAGATTTTTAACAAAAGGACGAATAGTAAAAAGTTATCATGGCTAGTATAGTGATTGTATAGTGGAGGGGTAAAATAATGGCAGAGAATACAGTAGTTGCTTCGAATTTTGTGCAGAATGCAATAGATGAGGACTTGAAAAACGGAAAATATACAGAGGGAATTCACACACGATTTCCACCAGAACCCAATGGTTATCTTCATATTGGGCATGCGAAATCGATTTGCCTGAATTTTGGTTTGGCAAAGAAGAATGGCGGAGTCTGTAATTTGCGTTTCGATGATACGAATCCGACAAAGGAAGATGTCGAATATGTTGACTCGATTCAGGAAGATGTAAAATGGCTTGGCTTTACTTGGGATGAACGAAAGTTTTATGCCTCAGATTATTTTGATAAACTGTATGGTTTTGCGGCAGAGCTTATCAAGCGTGGTAAGGCTTATGTCTGTGATCTTACAGCTGAACAAATTCGTGAATACCGCGGCACACTTACGGAACCGGGAAGTGAAAGCCCGGAAAGAAGCCGAAGCGTTGAAGAAAATCTTGATCTTTTTGCTCGCATGAAAGCAGGTGAGTTTGCTGATGGTCAACGTGTCCTCAGAGCAAAAATCGATATGGCTTCACCGAATATCACGATGAGAGATCCGGTTATTTATCGTATTTCGCATACTCAGCATCATCGTACGGGGGATGATTGGTGTATCTATCCAATGTATGATTTTGCGCATCCGCTATCGGATGCTATCGAAGGTATTACGCATTCAATTTGCACGCTCGAATTTGAGGATCATCGCCCACTTTATGACTGGCTGTTGGAATCACTTGGGTTTGATGTGAATATGCGTCCACGTCAGATTGAATTTGCACGGCTTAATATAACGAATATGGTTATGAGTAAAAGAAAGCTTCGGCAGCTCGTTGAAGGCGGCTATGTGAGTGGCTGGGATGACCCACGGATGCCTACAATATCCGGGCTCAGACGCCGCGGCTACACACCGGAAGCCATTCGTGATTTTTGTGAGCGTATTGGTATTGCTAAGAGCAACAGTCTGGTCGATGTTGCGATGCTTGAGCATTGTATCCGTGAGGATCTCAACGTGAAGGCGGACCGTGTAATGGCAGTTTTACGGCCACTAAAGGTTGTTATTATGAATTATCCGGAAAATAAAATGGAATATTTGTTAGCAGAAAATCACCCATATAAGGGCGGACATCGTTTTGTGCCTTTTGCCCGTGAAATTTATATTGAACAAGATGACTTTATGGAAGAAGCACCAAAAAAATTTTTCCGTTTGAAACCAGGCGGTGAGGTGCGGCTCAAACATGCATATATTATCAAATGTGAGGAAGTCATTAAGGCTGCAGATGGAACCATTACAGAACTTCATTGCACCTATGATTTGGATTCAAAGACGGGTGGGGCAACAAGCGGACGGAAGGTCAAGGGAACACTGCACTGGGTTGCAGCAAAAATGGCGCTTAAGGCAGAAGTACGACTCTATGACTATTTACTTGAAACTGGAGAAAACGGTGAAGAACCGGAGGATTTTATTGCGGCTTTAAATAAGAATTCGATTGAGGTTATTGACAATGCGCTTATTGAACCAAGTGTTGAATGGACAGCGGCAGGTACGCATTATCAGTTCTTGCGTGAAGGGTATTTCTGTGTAGACAAAGATTCAGTAAAAGATCATCTTGTATTTAATCGTGTCGTTGGCCTGCGGGATTCCTGGGCAAAGGCAAAAAAGGGGTAAATGGGCATGACAAAGATACCAAAAGATTTAGCCGATAAAGATATGTTTAAGGATTATAAAGAAGACAAGACGGTTGAGTCGATGTTTCTTGCTTTGGAGGAGAAAGTAGATAGGCAGCCAGGGCCGAAAAAACGTTCTGAGAGAGAAAAATTGCAGCTTGCTTATTTGACACCGGTACTGCAGGAAAAACTGGGAAAGGCACTTCTTGACTTAAAAATGGTTCTTTATAAAGAAGGCATTGTTGAGTATGATATAAAAGTGAAGCGCGATGGACAGAAAATTGTTCTTTTACCGATTGAGCATAAGAAAAAAGTGTAGAAATACACCATGAGATTGGCAGTAAAGCTATAGGTGGTCTTGCTTTTTTTATAGATGGGATGCAAAAGTAAACCTTACATAAGAAAGAAGTGAA
>JBAYAD010000094.1:0-9200 GCA_041669965.1 Selenomonadaceae bacterium | reverse complement strand
GAATACCATTTCATCAATATCACGCGGCAATGGTGCTGTCGCCGCATAGGTAAGCACAGGATCCGTCCCGATGGCTACAGCCACTTCAATGCGGTCTTTACCCATTTCTTTATAATCACGAAAATTCTCTGCGCCGTTCTTATGTATATGCCAATGCATACCCGTCGTGTTTTCATCGTATTTTTGCAGACGATACATACCCACATTTCGTTTGCCCGTACGCGGGTTCTTTGTAAATACGAGTGGCAGCGTAATAAACCTGCCACCATCCTGCGGCCAGCACTTAAGGATCGGAAACTTATCCAGTGATGGATGATCTTTTATAATGACTTCTTTACATGGTCCATTTTTCACATAGTGGGGAAAATGAATTGCGCGTTTTGCTGTCGGAATAATTGAAAGAAGGTCCATCTTATGCTGCAATGAAATATATGGCAGCTTGAGAATCGAACGAACTTCATCTGCTACATCATCTACTTTTTCCACACCAAAGGCAATCGCCATACGCTCCATACTGCCGAAAGCATTCATGAGTACTGGCATATCATATCCTTTGACATTTTCAAACAGCAATGCCACATTTTTGCTGCCTTCCATCTTGGACACACGATCCGTAATTTCCGTGATTTCCAGTTCGCAGTCTACCTCAGTCGTAATACGACGCAAGAGCTTACGACTCTCAAGCTCTGCAATAAACTCTCTTAAATCTTTAAAAGCCAAAACCATCTTCCTCTCTACTTACGCAATATAAAGCGAACAATAAACAAACTGATTTCATAGAGCAAAACCATTGGCACAGCAATCATCGACTGTGAAAAAACATCTGGTGTCGGTGAAATGACCGCCCCAATAACAAACGTCATAAAAATAACAATTTTACGTTTCTTACGTAAAAAAGCAGACGAAACAAAGCCCATTTTCGCCATAACGACAATAACAAGTGGCAGCTCGAATATAACCCCAAAGGGCAGGACAAAGGCAATGACAAAATCAAAATATTTTCCAATTGATAAAAGCGGCTGCAAATCTTCGTTGCCAAACCCCAGAAAAAATTTAACGCCGGCAGGCAGTACAAAGAAAAACGAAAATGCCAGCCCAAGAAAAAACAAAAACACGGAAGTTGGTACAATCATACCTACAATTGCCCTTTCACTAATCGTAAGTGCCGGCAGAAAAAAGCGCCACATATGATACAATACAATCGGTGATGCCAATAGTAATCCAGCAAAGATTGACACCTTCATATACGTAAAGAATGCTTCTGCCGGCTGCATATAGTAAAGCTTTCCTGCCGGTATTGTCAAATAATGCATGATTTGTTCAATAAAAAAATAACAAAAAAGGCTGGCAATCGCAATCGCGATGATTGAGCCAATCAATCGCTTCCGCAGCTCCTCCAGGTGGCAAATCAGTGACATGCCGTTTGTATCCTCTTTCTCTTCCGTCCCTATCATTTTAGGTGTTTTTTCAGCTTCTTCATAAGACTTATCTTCTGGCATAAAAAGCTCCTCACTTTGTTTCATGACTTACTGTATCATCTTTTTTTTCAATCCGGTTTACAACCTTCATCGGTTTTGGTTCCTCATTTGATGCATCCTTAAACTCACGAACACTTTTTCCCACAGCCCTCCCAATATCAGGCAATTTCCCCGGTCCAAATACAACAAGACCTACAATTAAAATCAATACAAGTTCCGGTACGCCTAATCCAAACATATATTTCAACCCCCTGCTCTTCTCTACCTTTATCTGCTTATTTACATTGCATGTTTCCTATTATACATTCACCTAAAGAAAAACTCAACGAGTCCATAGTTTTTCTTTATAAAAAAATCGCCTTTGCATAAACAAAGACGATTTAGCATTGCTTTTCATTGTTTTTTTTCTTCCGGTTTTACAATAGCTTCTGTTCTGATCTCTGCATCCACTGGTTTTTGTGGTGGAGTTGCTTCCGTTTTTATAACGGTTTCTGTTGTACTGCTCGTAATATCTGTTGTCGCCTTTTTAAATTCATTAAGACTTCTCCCTACAGCTTTACCTATTTCCGGCAATTTCCCCGGACCAAATACAACAAGACCGATAATCAGGATCAAAACCAGCTCTGGTACACCTATCCCAAACATAAAAATCCCCTCCATTCACATCTAATTTATCCTATTTTTTTCTATTCGTCAACTATTTCGACACAAGAAAAAATTTTCATTTACTTCATTAATATATACAACTTATTTTATCATAATCAAAATTCACGTGAACTAATATAATCTGCTGCCATATGATATGCTTCACGAATCTCTTCCGGTAAAGAAAGCGGCAATACACTTTGTGCCATATAAATATATTCGTTTACCTTTGTCTGTGCAAACACAATCCCATCTGCTTCCTTGACAATATTAATCGCACGTTCCAGCATTTCCTGCGTCATATTTTGATCTGTCACGATCCCCTCAAGCTCAGCTGCATACGGACTTGTTTCAAGTGCCCGAATAACCGGCAGTGTCACAATTCCTTGTAAAATATCATTTCCTGCCGGCTTGCCAATCTTCTGTGTACTTGATGTAAGGTCCAGCAAATCATCTGTAATTTGAAATGCCATTCCAATTGCATGACCATATGCGTAAAGTGCTTCTATTTCCTTTACAGACAATCCTGCAACAACCCCACCCGTTTCGCAGCAAATTGCCAAAAAATTCGCGGTTTTCTTGGCAATACGATCATAATACTCATTCACATCACGTGAAGCTTTGTATATCTCCTTGTTCTGAATAAGCTCTCCCGCACTAAGATCACAAACAAGCTCTGATAAACGATTCGTTATGCGTTCATCATAATGATTTGATGACACAAGCGAAAATGCCCTGGCAAAGAGATAATCCCCACTCAAAATAGAAATTTGATTTCCCCATTTTGAATTCGCCGTTGATGTCCCCCGCCGTGTATCAGCACTATCAATAACATCATCATGAACAAGTGATGCCATGTGAATCATCTCAAGTGCAACCGCAAGCGGCATGACCCCTTTATGATTAAAATCTTTTCCACAGCGTGTTGCAAGAAAGTATAGTGCCGGACGCAACCGTTTACCACCCGACTTCACCAAGTGTGTACCAATTTCCGTTATGAGTTCTACTGGTGACTGCACAACAGAAAGCATTTCTTCTTCTAATACAGCTAAATCCTGTTTTATCACATCGAACATTCTATTTTCCGACAAATTCTATCACCTACAAGCTAATTATCCCAACTCAATAAGTTTACTACAAGAAAAGACATTTAGCAAACCATCCATCGAAAAAGTACAAAAAGATTTATTTTTTTAGATACTCACAGATCTCTGCACCCACGCAATCCATAATTTCTGTTCTTCTGTATATTTTTAAGCAATATTTTCAATAATTTCTTTAATAAGCTTACGTGATATTCCCTGCGAAAACGATAGTGAATAACTAGCTTCTCCATCTTTCCACTCCGCGATATGGATGCCATCAGCATTACCTCTCGTTGTTACTTCATTGTTGTCAACTTCCACAACCTGTTTCCAGTCATAAACCGTATAGTCGCCACTGATATCTCTGTCAGCCCACCGTTTCACTGCCATTTTATAGACAATTTTCTGTTCATCACTTCTCACATACTGTACCTCTATAAAACTCTTATCCCGAAGCATAGCAATATAAGTCTTGTGAAAATTTTCTGGCAGGACATGCGGGCTCTTCGTTATAAATCCTGCCACCTTACGCAGCTCCTTCATTGATGTATACTCAATAAATGGATTTGCCAGCTCCTCTTTCATAATTACAGGCTGCTCAGTACCCTCTTCTGCTGCCTGTCCAATTGAAGAAACGCTCATTGCTACTGCCACAGCACATAAGCCACTAACAAAAAGTTTTTTTATCATCATAAGGCCTCCTTATTATCTATTTTTTTTTGCCATACAATAAGATCTGCCAATGTAATATTATCCACAACATTTGTAATTGCATCATTGAGTTTTTCCCATACAAGCAGCGTCGCACATATTTCCTTACGTGTACATTCGTTTACATCGCCCTCCATACAGGCAACTGAGGCAAGGCTGCCTTCAATAAGACGAAGGATCTGCCCCACGGTATAATTTCCCGGCTTCCTCATGAGCTTATACCCACCTTGTGGCCCTCTGCTGCTTTTAACAAACCCCGCCTTCGTCAATATAGAGACAATTTGTTCCAAGTATTTGTCTGAAATCTCCTGTCTTGCAGAAATATCTTTTATACGCACAGGCTTTTCTTCAGCATGTAATGCCACATCCAGCATAAGCCTAAGTGCATATCTTCCTTTTGTCGATATTTTCATAAAATCATCCCTTTCATGATTTATTAAATTCCACTATTCCTATAGGACTCTTGCTTCCATCATACACTAACAAAAAAGACGCGTCAATCACCATAGATATTCTATTGTTTCTGATATAAATCCTTTAAAACTCTACTTTTTTGCTTGCTTTTGCATGCAAAAAAAAACATCCTATAAATCATCAATTTGATTCATAGGATATTCTTACAGATTAAAATCTCACTCTATTTGCTCTTCTTTTACAATTGAGCTATTCTCTTTTTCTTCATTGATCAAGTATTGCGCCGGGTCAAACCCCACCTGACTAACAAGCATTGACAAATCATTACTATCAACAATAGACTCAATATAGCTATCCTTATAATTCGAAAGGTTGATTTTTCGCGGTGGAAAAATCGGTTTTCCCCGTTTACTTGCAAAAATATAAATAACAGGCGTACGAGTATGTTCAAACTCAATTTGCTTGACAATCGCATAGCCCAGCGTCGTCTTCAATACAGTTCCAACCGGATAAATCGCAACATTATCAAAAAATCTGCATAACAACTCGGGATCAAACTGCCCCTGACAGAACTTCGTCATAATCTTATATGCAATACTTGGCTTATATGCTTTTTTATATGGCCGTGTACTTGTCAAAGCATCGTAAACATCCGCAATAGCAACCATACGAGCAAAACGATGAATTCTTTTATCTGTCAACTGACTTGGATACCCCTTACCATCCATATGTTCATGATGTTGATTGGCAATCTTAATTACTGACAAAGAAAAAGCATTGGCTTCTCGCAGCTTCCGTTCACCTATTTCAGGATGTTTGCGCACCTTATTCATTTCTGCCGCTGTCAATTTTCCCGGTTTATTTAAGACGTCTTGCGGAATATAAATCTTCCCAATATCGTGAAGCAATCCACCCAGTGTAATATCAAGAATTTCTGCCTCTGTACAGCCGCAGGCAATTCCAAGCATTGATGCCAAAACAGAAACATTTACTGAATGTACAAATGTATATGAATCATGCAGCCGAATATCCGTAAGCTGAACAAGATTCTTTTGCCGGGAAACAAGATCTGCAATAATCTTTTCTGCAATATCCGTCAGCGCTTCCATATTGAAACGTCCAGTGGACTTTACTTCATCAAAAATATCAATAAGACGATAAATTACCTGCATACGCGTCTTTTCCTGTATAAGATCATCCGGCGGCTGGATCTTCAGCTCTGGATTCAATGATGTAACATTCAGCGAAGAAAGTTCTAATCTTTGCAGTTTTTTAATATATTTTTCATCAAGCTCTGTACCTTTTGTCAAAAGAGTTACACCCTGTGAATTGTAAATCCCCTGTCCTGTAACCATCCCAGAACGCAATTTTTTTGGAGGCAAATTAATCATATAAACACCTGACAACAATTTTCCTAAAAATCCATTTTATATTTAAAATCCATTTTACTAATACATTTATTTTACAACAAAACGAATAAAATGCATAGATATTATTTATCAAATTTTTGTTTTCATTACAATCATACATCCCTTTTATATAAATTTCTCCAAACACCGCTGCATCTTAATCAGATGTTCAGCCGAAATATCTCCATCCATGGCTGCAATCAAACTCAAATAAAAATCGTTTATCTGTTCCATCATCTGCAGAGTCATTTTCCCAAAAGCATCATTCATAGCTGTTCTATATAAAACTTGTATACGGTCTTGTTCTTTTTTTAGATATATGTCTGCTTCTGTATCTAATACGCGATAAATTGTATCACACATCACTTTGTTTTCCTGTTTTTCAAAAAACGCTTTTGGATTTTTAAAGTAAGTCATTGCTTCTACAAACAATCCACGTTGGACATCTTTAAAAGCCTCTTCAAATTGAATCGTTGTTTTATCCTCACTTTCAAAAGATGAAAATACTATGTCTGGATTAATTTTTTGAATCATTTCAACAAGCACCATTTGCTGCTCTGCTATTATTTTTTCTGCAAAACGATCCATTCTTACCGTTGTTGCCCGCATTTCCTGGGAAAAATCAAATCCAATTTTTTCGAGTAATTCCGCAAGTGCATTTTCTAATGCCTTTTTCAGATTACGTCCATCATCACACAGATCAACAGGATTGAAGGCCTCCTTAAAAAACTCATTGAATCGCAGAAACACTCTTTGTTTTGTATAATAAACCAATTCTTTTGTTTCCTGATTAATGCGTTGTTTTAGATTTCCTACGGTTTCCTGCGCAAGAATTGCATATATTCTCACCTTTTCACTTTCGACACTTGCCTGCTTTTGCTTTTTCACCGCAGCTATTTCCTTCGTACTCATAATAAGTTTTTCCAACAAATGATAAATACGCTTTAGCTCATTTTCAGATGCTGCAGTCGCCAAATCTGCCAAATCATTTGTAATAAAATGATAAAAACTCTCTTCAAAAGCAGGCAGCCCAGAACCTGCCCGCACTTTCCCTTCTTGTTTACCCTGCAATGCATACAGACTTGACAATGGATAGACCTGTGGCTTTCTGATACCATATTTTATAAGCTGCTCACAAACATAGGAAACAACACTTTCCTTTTCCTCTTCATTCTCGGCCAGATCAATAGCATTTATCATGAAAAACATTTTATCCAGCTGAAACGAATCCTTAACACGCCCCAGTTGAATTAAAAACTCCCGATCTGCTCTGGAAAATGCATGATTATAGTAAGTCACAAACAAAATAGCATCCGCATTCCTTATAAACTCAAAAGCTACACTTGTGTGACGAGAATTAATCGAATCAGCACCTGGGGTATCAACCAATGTAATACCTTTACGTGTCAGCGAACAATCATAATAAAGATCGATCCATTCAACAAAACATGATTTTTCTTCCTTTGCGACATAATCGCTGAATTCAGTTAGCGTTGTTTCCAGTACCGTACCCAGCCGCTCATAAAATGCAGCATATCCACGTATAAATGCCTGCAAAAAAATATAGTTTGTTTTCTCAGCAGTATCCTGTCGGCTCTGAGCATCAATTCTTTTTACAACTGTCTTTACCTCCGCCAGACTATTTACTTGAAAATCAAACAACTTTAAAGCACGGTTTACATCTTCCAGCATAACCTGCTCTGTTTTAAGTTTGACAACAACCATCCCATGCGAATGTGCCATATCAATTGGTTTAATCCTATTTATTGCTGCCGTTGTCGGGTTAGGAGAAACTGGTAAAACTCGCGCACCAATCAGCGCATTTGCAAAAGAAGATTTACCGGCACTAAAGGCGCCAAACATGGCAACTGTAAAACCTTTATACTCAAGCCTTGTCGCTTTTTGTTCCAGCTCATTAACGGTTTTTTTGAATCCCGGCAAGTCCCGAATAAGGTCTGCAGTTTTCCGAAGCTTTCCAGCTGTATCTTTCATCCGATCTGAGGGCTCAATTGTTACTAATTTTTTTTCTCTATGCGTTTTCTTTTTTAACGTATTTTTTTCCACTGTTATCTGTTCTGGCTGAAGCGTTTCTCCTTCGATAATCTCTACTTCATCTTCTGCAAAGTTAAACAAACACAAATGATCTTCTAGTATTTGTTCTGCTGCAACAGGCAATGCTTCAAATTTTGCTTGTACAAAAGATTCGGCTGCTTCATGCTTTTTCACCTGGTCAATTGCAGTAATATACCGTTCCAGTCCCACTTGTTTTTTAGCTAACTCCACCTGCCTATCTGCATTTTTATTCTGTAAAACTTTTAAAATCTCATATTTAAGCGAATTTAAGCTAATTTCAGCACTATGCTTAATTTCATCTGCCACGTTCTCCGTATAATTTATGACAGAAGTATCTGATAAACGTGCTCCTGTTTTCACAGCATTTGTTACTACCTCACTTGAAAAATCAACTTCAAATCCGGATACTCTTGCAAGCAAGTTCTTTTCTTCAATCCGTTTCTCTTTTAAAAATCGCAGCAAAAAATCTTTAAGCGGCCATTCGACCTGTGATTTTGTTTTTTCAAGTATTGCTTGATAAAAGGCATGAAGCCTTTCCTGCCGTACTTTTTGTGTTTTGTGTTTTCTAAAAAACAGCCCAACTTTAAATCCCGACTGACAGGAGGCAAGATAAAATTTTGCCAGTTCTCTCGTTTGAAATGGCATTAAATAAGCATTATCCAGAATTTTTCTTACTGCAGAAAAAAATTCATCTTCTGCTTTTTTATTTATATCCACTAAAGCATTTTTTTCTACACAAAGATGATTGTAGTTTTCTACCAAATTTCCCCGTTCCACAGCAGATAATTCCGCTAGAATATCTTGAAAAGGCTGAAGAACCTGCACATTCGTTTTCTTTATTAACTCTATATGATCTTTACTGATTTTTTGCAGCGAATGAACTATAGATTGCCGAAGAAGCCCATCCTTTTCCTTTAGCCGTTTTGCCAAAAATTTTTGCAGCTCCATAAATTGATTTTGTTCATGCGTTTCTTCTTTTAGTGAAGTATAAAAAACCCTCACAGATTTTACACCCCATAATGCAAACGATTCAATCACACTTTTTTTAAAATCAGCAAAAGAAAGTTCTTGCTCAGAATGCTTGTCTACCTGGTTAATAACAAGATAAATCTCTTTACCGGCTTCTGCCAGCTCTCTTGTAAACCTAAAATTAAGCTCAGATTGAACATGATTATAATCCATCACATAAAAAATTATATCAGCAAGATGAATAGCAGACTCCGTTGCGATACGATGAGCATCTTCCGCAGAATCAATTCCAGGGGTATCCATAATAACAACTTGGCGTGGCAACTGCAAATCAGCATGACTAATCTCAATCTCCTGAATTTGATCTCCATCCTTACAATACTTTTTCACCATTTCATAATCATAGGGTGCACGAT